>MWCI01000039.1 GCA_002069965.1 Spirochaetes bacterium ADurb.Bin218
CGTACCGAAGATACCCGCGGTCACCGTGGGTACGCCGACGTAGATCGCGCCCCACACGAGGCCGATCATGGAGCCGATGCTGAACCACCGCCAGCGCCACGTTTCACCTTCCGAGCCCTCCGCCAGCGCCGTGATTCCCTGGGCGGCGATGGGTGCGAACGGGAAGGGCAGACGCTCAACGTCGCTTGTCAGCCGAAAGAGGAAGTAGTAGGAGCTGAGTGTCTGGAAGCGGCTGATGAGACTTGTGAAGACCATCAGCGTAACATGTAGCGCAATGATTTTCACCGAGATCAACAAAAGCAACAAGTTCACCATCCTTTGCTCTCTCCACTCCAAGTGCATTCATTGCAGCAGCACCAACCCTAAGCCCCATTGGCATAGCAGGACACTTATGCCCGTGAAATTTTTGGCCAAATTCAAGCCATTCTTTTGGATCTACCATATATATCACCTCGTATTATTATTTATTATACTGTAGCAAGACCTTTCAAGGTCAAGTCATCATCAGCTATAAATATATAATACACCATTAAGACAATTTGTCATTGATTCAAATCAACGCCGGTTTTTTTTTGCGGAATTTAAAAAAAATTTATTGGTGAAGAAAAAGCTCTGAGTTTATCAACATCAAGTATTTTGAATTTATTAATATCAATCCTCTGAATGATATTTTCTTTTACAAGTTCAGAAACTTTTCTGGAAAAACTTTCTGGTGTAAGCCCAATTGAGAGTGCATATTCCTTTGAAGACACAGGAAGAGTAATATCGTTTCTTGATTCTCTCTTATACAACTCTAAAAAAGCTGAAGCTACAACTGGCAAAGCATCTCTATTTGAGCGCTTAACTATAATATCAAAGGCATTCCTAAAAAGCTTTGATAAATACTGTAACACAGGTAATGCAAGTTCTGGATCACTTTTCAAAATTTTTGTAAAATCTTTATGGGTAATAACCAGCGCTTTAACTTCATCAAGAGTTTCTGCACTTACAGGATATGGTCCTCCATCAATCATTGGCAAGAATCCCAGAAAATTACCCTGATCAAGAATAAAAAAAGTGATACTGTTTCCATCTGGCAAAACTCTAAATATCTTAACACTACCTTCTAAAATAAAAATCATCATACCATCAACGTCACCCTCATGGAAGAGAGTGACGTTTTTTTGAAAATTCATCTCTACAAAGTATGGGGCAAAAAGCTCTCTTATTTCTTCTGCAGATTTTGAACTACTATCCACTTTTTTATCTCACAATATCAATTATATGAGGAAAATTCTTTTTATTATTTTTAAAATTTTTGTCATAATTATATACAAATAAAAGTGACAGTGCAAGAAAAAGAATTGCTCCTATAAAAGATCCTGCTGTAGTATTCAGTGCTAAAGATGAGGCTGCAGAGTTACCTAAATATATACCCAAAATTAGTGAAATCATTGGTACAATAAAGGCCATAAATGCAATTTTGAGCATATTATCATCTGGCATAACAAAGCGCACCTTTTGCCCAATTTTAGCATTCACTTTATTCACTGCATAAAGCTCCACGTGGACTGTATTACACTGGCCACAGTTATCGCAATCTGCATTTGGAGCTACTCTCACATGGGCTATATCACCATCTAAGCTAAGGATAAAACCTTCTTGAATTTTATTATCTAAATTCATTCCACCATGCATAACAATTTAACTCCTTAAGTAATTTAGATTTTAAGTATAAAGTTTTTATTGCAGGTTACTTAAAATTTGCAATAAAAAATATTCAAGCAAAGTAATTATATTTATTTGCCCTTGTTGATTTCATATATTTCAAAATCTCTCTCAAAAAGCTTTTCCATAATAACAGCGATTATTATGAACACGGGAAGAGAGAGTAATGTTCTCATAAGTGAAAATCTCCATCCAAGAAATCCTATTTCAAATGAAAGCATTGGGATTTTCATTGTAGTGAATGCGCCGAGATATATAAAGATATTTCGTGTACTGGCCCCTTTTCTCCATAAAAGAAATGCGACAGGGAAAGCGCCGTAAAGAGGTCCCACCTGCAGCATGGCAAGAAGTATTACCCAGACACTTCCTCTGGCGCCGGATTCTGTGCCTATATGTCTTTCAATAAGTTCACGGGGCACCCATACTTCAAAAAGTCCAATCAGAATAAACATCAGCGGTATGAAAGCGATCATCTCAAAGAACGCACTTTCAAAATTAGATAAAACAGTACTGCCAAAAGCTGGAGTGTAAAAATTATATGTTGCAGCAAAGATTGCGAAAGCAGCTATAATTATAAAATCTTTTTTATAGGTCATTAAATAATTTTTCATAATAGCCCCCATATTAAAGCCATGCATGCACCGATTATCAATGCGCCAATGAAAGATAAAACATTCCGTATAATTGCCACTCTCCACCCGAAAAAATTTTTTTCAATGGGGAGGGTAACAATACCGACCATCATAAGAGTTGTGATAAAAACAGATATAACAGGGTAACTTACCCCGTTTTTCAGAAGTACCGCAGCCAGGGGATAGGAAATGAAACCCGGGATCAATGCAACAGAGCCTAATCCGGCAGCGATAAAAAATCCGGTAATACCCGAATCAGCTCCAAGCAGTTTTTCAAGAAGTTCTCCAGGAAGGAGAGCAAGCACAAATGATAAAATTATAAGTACAGTGACAAAAGGGGGGAGGAGATTCATAAACATCTTAAGTCCCATCTTAACACCGAGTAAAGTTTTCCTTTTGTTAAAAACAAAAGAGAGCAAAAGAAAAATTAGAGTTAAAAAGAGTAATTCTTCCATTATGATTCCTTTATGCTATATAAACTCCATAGCTTTAAAAAATTCCATTTAATACTTAAATAACATTCAGAACTGTCACATGATAATTTAAAAAACATCATCTGACAGTTTCCTGTTTTTCATTACAGAGCGCTCACCAGCATGTAAATTCCCGCTATAACGACCAGTACACCACACCCCTTTTTAAGAAACATGGCACCTTTTGAATTTTCATTCCACTTCAAAAGATGGTTAACAACTTCAGTGAATGTCCCTGCAATAATAATAACCATGCAGTGACCAACAGCATAGGCACCAACCAGAACAATAGCATACATCATATTTGTCGAAGCCACAGTAAATGCCACGCCAAGCATCGGTGCCATATAGGCGAATGTGCATGGTCCCAGGGCAAGGCCAAAGAAGAGCCCCAGTAAAAAGGCCGCAAGCAGCCCCTTTCTTTTCATTCCCGGCTGATTAATCCCGCTGTCAAGAAAAGGGAGCGGAACAATCCCAAGCAGGTAAAGACCGATAATCACCATAAGTATAGCAACAATAATATTCCCGGACTGGCCGATATCCCCCATCATCCTCCCTGCAAGGCCGGTAATTATGCCTATAACGGCAATAGTAATAAGTATCCCTACAGAGAAGAGAGTGGCAATGAGTGCAGCCCTCCCTGTATTAATCTTCCCTTGGGAGTCAATGTAGCCTACAATAAGTGGTATACTTGCAAGATGACATGGTGATAGCAGAATACTTGCTACTCCCCAGAGTAACGAGCCTGTAATTGCAATCATGGGTGACGATGACAGCATGGATGACAGGGCAACAAAGAAATCCATGAACATTATTTTACCCCCTTCTGCTTCAGGATCTTGTCGACCTCTTCGAAAGGGAAGAATCCTTCATGTCTAAAGTACTCCTTTCCATCTTTATCAAGAAATACCTGAGTTGGAATTACTCGGATATTATATTTATAACCCTCTTCCCTTCCCTCAGGAGTCCACACGTCATAAAAAAGAACCTTTACCTGACCTGCATATTTTTTCTTAACCTCATCCAGCACAGGTTCCATCATTCTACATGGAACGCAATTTACTGAACCCAGTTCCACAAAAGTTACTTTAATCTCTGTCTTCTCTGTGCTTTTAACATCAACCTCATTCTGATTAGCCTTCTCTACAGCTACAGTTTGGTTGGATGAGTTATCAGAGGAAGTTGAATTCTTTTCTCCGCTACAGCCAAGTATTGCCCCTGGAAATATTAAAGGCAGGTTTGCTCCACAATCACAGGGTGTTTTAATGTATGGAGCCCCTATCATCAATCCTGCAGCAAAAAGCGCAAGAGCAAATTTCTTATAATACTTTTTCATTGAATAACCTCATATTCATAATAATATCCGGGTCTAATTTTAGACCCCGGATATAAAGAAATTGTTTCATTTACTGAAAATAATTTTAGCAGTTACCGCCGCAGCCGCAGCCTCCACCGGAAAGTACAAAAGTCTTTTCTTTTGGTTTATCCATTTTACCTTCACGAATATTTGCACACACAGCCTCAATTACTTCAGTTGTCACAGGCGTACTTCCTTTTTTAAATCCCATCTCAGTAACAATATAAGAGACAGGTGTTATACCAATATTTTCCAGTATTCTCCGTGAACAGGCAACAGGGCACCCATCCACAGTTATATTAACATCTGCACCTTTTGCAGATTGAACATAGCCCGGCAGCCCTGCACCAACTGCAGCTATACATGAACCTTGAGCAAAACCCTCTTTCCGGAGTAATCTAACAGTTCTATCTGCAATTTCACCAACATCAGCAACCCCTGAACAGGAATAGATCAATTTTGTACCTGAATTGCACGCACAATCTCCCATATTAATACTCCTTACGATTAATTATTTTATTATAACATACTTTTTTTTCTCCCCCCCTTTTTCATCAGGAGGGGGGAATAGAGCTATCCGTTGATCATTTTTTTCACTTCTTCAACAGAAGGAACTTTTCCTGCCACCTTAACAACACCATTAACAACTAAGGCTGGAGTTATCATAACCCCATAATTCATGATGTCATTAACATCTTTTACCTTTAGAATTTCATATTCTACACCAAGCTCATCTGCAGCTTTGCGTGCATTTTCCTCAAGTTTTGTGCATTTTGCGCACCCTGTACCTAAAACTTCAATTTTAAACATTTTTACCTCCATAAATAAATTTCTAAAAGAGCATCCCGAAGATCATACCGCTCAGTGTTGCCATTATAACAACCAGAGTGCAGTAAACAATGGTCTTCTTCGGCCCGATGTAACTGTTAATAACAAGCATGTTCGGTAAAGAGAGAGCGGGCCCCGCAAGAAGAAGAGCAAGCGCTGGACCTTTCCCCATGCCGCTGCCAAGGAGTCCCTGAACAATAGGCACCTCAGTCAGAGTGGCGAAATACATAAATGCCCCGACGACAGAGGAGAAGAAATTTGCTCCGAATGAATTGCCTCCAACAAGATCTGATACCCAAACCGCAGGAATAATCCCCTCATGTCCCGGCCTCCCAAGGAGAAAACCCGAAACAAGCACACCGCCAAGAAGAAGAGGAGTTATCTGCTTCGCAAACCCCCATGTTGACCCAAACCACTCACCCGGCTCACCCTTGTCTGTACTTGTAATAACAGACAGCCCTATGGTACCTGCAGCAAAGGGAATAACAGGTTCATGGGGAAATATAAAGCCAAGTATTACAGCCGGAATTGCTGCCAGAATCATCTTCCATGGCTTAACTCCATACCATAAAACGATCACTGTGGCAAAAATTATAGCAGATAAAGTAGTAAACCACCACTTATACTCATACATAAACTGCCAGAATCCGGAAGCCTCTCCAGGTTTTCCCCAGTTAGCAAAAACAAGTATGGCAACCATTGAACCGAAGTATATTATATCCTTCCATAAAGGACGGGCAACCTCAGGCTCGGGCATATACATCGCTGCTTTTACTTTTGCATATTCCTCGTGTCTGAAAATAAAATGCATGATTGCTCCAATCACTACGCTAAAAAGAACAGCACCAACTGCACGTGCAATACCTATATCCATCCCTATAACTCTTGCTGTTAATATAATAGCAAGTACATTGATTGCAGGCCCTGAGTATAAAAATGCGATTGCAGGCCCAAGCCCAGCTCCCATTCTGTAAATACCGGAGAACAGAGGAAGAACAGTGCATGAGCATACAGCAAGGATCGAACCTGAAACAGAACCGACGCCGTAAGCAACTAACTTATTAGCGGTTGGCCCAAGGTATTTCATAACTGCTTCCTGCCTAACAAAAACACCAATTGCACCCGCTATAAAAAAAGCAGGAATAAGGCAGAGCAACACATGCTCCTGTGCATACCACTTAGCTAAATACAAAGCCTCAAAGATCGCATTATCAAACCTCTCTGTTCCAACAGGCATGTAATATAAGGCAAGAAAGAATCCGCCGATTACTGCAAGCGGCTTCCATTCGTTTTTCCAGAACATCAAGCTCCTCCAAAAAATATAAATTTCTTACTATTTTGTAATTTACTGTTAAAGATTTTATAAATCTTTAAAAAAATCAGGACTCAAACCTGGTTTTAAATGCATCATGCTATAATGAATTTAATGCTTTCGATTAGTACCATTTACACTAATACCCTTTCCACCAGCAGTGACAAAATCTCTTTCCACACATATATAAACCTCCATGGAGACTAAATAGTTCTCTTATACAGTCCTTCTTGTCCTGCAGCAGCTTAAAATTTCAAGCTGGGCCTTTGTGTTGCTTTCAATTACCTCCTCAATGCAGCCGATGAAATTCAGTATGCAGGGAGTTTTAAGGCTGTAAAAAACAGCTGTGCCCTTCTTCTCATCTTCAACAATACCCGCGTTTTTCAGTACGCTGAGATGCTTCGATACTGTTGAAGTATCAGCCCCTATCATTTCAGTAAGTTCACCAACAGTTCTTGACTGTTTTTGCAGCATATCCACAATAAATAACCTGCTGGGGTGTGCCAGGGCTTTAATGATATTTGCCCGCGCTTCATAAAGTTTAATTTCATTCTGATTCATTTTATACCTTTTCTTATTTGGCAATTTAACCAAATAAGAAATAAACGTCAACAAAAAAATACAAAATTTTACTCTTTATTTCTTTAAAAGACCCTCATATACAGTTTTCATTTGCAAAAAATCAAACTTATTTTCAATGCGCCCAGTTCCGGAGCATGAGCACCTTGCCTTTCTCCATGGCTCATTCTCATAATCAGGCTCAACAGGTAGGCCTGGAAGCAGTTCCAGAAGGTTTTCATTTATGTTTATGTTATTTTTACTTTTCATAGCATCCTCCTCTTATACTATTTATATGAGAAATTTTAGGAAAATATAAAGTTACAATAAAAATATATTTTAGCAAAATTTGAGCGTCACTTTTCTATTTACTTTTCGTTATATCTTTATAGTTTGATCTTTGAGGCAAAATCTATAAAAGGAATCTTTACCAGAAATATATGATATCAAAAGAGGAAATTGAAAAAGCATACAATAACTATTCAAAAGAAATCTTTGCCTATATTTTAAAATCAGTTCACAATCATGAAGAGGCAGAAGATATCTTGCAAGATGTTTTTGTAAGATTAATCAACTACTCAATCAAAGAAAATGTAACCCCATTCAATATCCGAAGTCTCCTTTACTCAATTGCCAGAACTATATGCATAGATAATGCAAGAAAAAAATCAAAAACACCCACCATTGAGCTAAACACATCAGAAATCCCATTTTATGATGCAAATAGCAAAGAGGGTGATAAAAGCATGGCTGATATAGTAAACTCCATCATACCTAAATTTGCTGAACCAGAAAAAACAATAATAATTCTCAGACAGAATGGTTTAACATATCAAGAGATATCCCATATCACAAAAATCTCAGAAAGAACTCTTAAAAGGAAAGTGAAAAAAATTATCGAAGAAATAAGAAAAATACTCACAGATGAAGGTTTTATTATAGTCCATGACACTATTAGCAAATCAGATTCGTTGAATAATTGAGGATGTTAAAAATGAGTAAGCATATTACAAATAAAGAAATTTATTGCTACATAAGCGGTGATATCTCACCTCAAAAAAAAGAGAAAATCCGCAAACACCTTGAGCTCTGTCAGGAATGCAGAAGCCTTGTTAATATAATCAATGCTACTCTTTCAGAACATACAATAGATGCTATACCATCTCAAAAAATTAAAGACTCAATAATAGATGAATGGGAAAAAATTTATAAAAAAGATAGCCAGAAAAAATCTCCAGTAATAACAAAAAAATTTCTTGTTCCAGCCTTTTCCTTTATATTTTCTATAATTTTTATTGCAGGTATATATCTCTTTTATTTTGCAACTCAAAAAGAAGAAACTCTGCAACTTACAATAAATCCAACAAAAGGATATGTTACCTTAAATAGCAGCGAGATCTCAACAGCAAGGCCAATATCTCAAAAGGAACTCATAGTCACTGCTGAAAATTCCTTAGCACATCTTGAGTCTGATGATATAAAAATCAATATTTACAGCTCGACGCAACTGCAGCTTATAAGCTTACAAAAAATAAGTGGATTTAAATTCCGTCTTCACAGTGGGAGCATAGAAATAAAATCCCACGGGAGCACTCCCTATGAAATATCATGTGGCAATTACAATATAAAACCTGCAGGGACCGAGTTTATAGTTAAATTTATAAATAATATACTAACAACAGCTGTAACAGAGGGCAAAGTCATTATAACAGATGCCCAAAGCAAGATAGAAATTCCCAGCGGCAAACTCTGGTCATCAAAAAATCCAGAGAAACTTGCTGATATTACACCTCAGTTGCTGCAGCTTATGCAAAATCCTTCTGAAGATGTAAGTGCAACAGGAGAAGTTGAAAAATCACCTTTAAAATTCACTATGAAAAATACAAACTCTGAAAGTACAACCTCCGTGCCAGATAAGACTACAAAGTCTTCTGGCACAGAGCAAACTCATAAAGCAGAAGTTAATGAAGATGAAGCAAAAATCATAAAGCAGGAGTTATACGAAAATCGCAAAGAACTCCTTGAGCTTAAAAAACAGCAGAGACAGGAAAGAAAAGGTCGTAACCACTAAAAATATAGTGAAAGCCCTATACTTCCTGTATGAAAATAATTTATTTCAGTTGTTGAGCTTCCTGTAGAGCCTCCACCTCTTTTACCTCCGTATGTTGAGGTGTCTGAGCTTGAGCTTACAAAATCAGCAGTAAGCATGTATGAGGCTGTTATCTTTATGTGTTCAAAAAGTTTAAATATAAGACCAACATCAATTGAGGAGCTCTTTATTTTATCGGAGTCAACTCCTCCACTTATCCCTCCTATAAAATATAGATTATCCCTTGGCACTGCAACAAGCCCGACTCTGGCTGTTTGTTTTGAATATTCATATCCAAAGGATTTGTAGTCTGTTTTCTCGTAGAGATAGCTTACATCACATGAAAAAGAGTCAGTAAAATCATGCGAGAGCTCTCCATATAATGATCTATATGAATTTTTCACATCTCCATTAAAAGAATAATTTGTATTTTGAAATGTAGCTGATGCTAACAGAGTAAAGCTATCAAAATCAAAGGAGATATCTCCACCATATTTATTTGCAGAGTAAGAGGAATCACCTGACAGGTAAGAATAAGTTCCTGAGATAGTTGCAATCTCACCAAGATCTAAGGATAAAAAAAACTCTGGCTGGTTTATATTCACTTCTTTTTCGTTAAAATTATAATCTGTTATGGCATAAGAGATTAAGCGATAATAGGACATCGATAAATCAATAACACCCTCAGCCCATCCGATTGATACAAAAGGTTTGTAGTATCTCTGGGAGACATTTTCATCCCTTGAAAAAATCACCTTTCCGCCTGTAGAGCCATAAAATCCCTCCTTTGAGTAGCCAGGCAATAAAGCAAAAAAGATGCTCAATAGAGCAAAAGTAATAGAAAAACTTCTCTTCATAAAAACCTCATTTAAAAATAGCATTTTAAACAAACTAACCCTTTCTCGCCTTTAGCAAGAAAGGGCAGATAATACATTTTTTAATTAAATTTAATTATTTGCGCCTTTGCCACCTTTATTCATATCCTGTAGGATCTTTTTGTTTTCTCTCATTTCCTTCTTTTGCTCTTTGAGTTCCTTCTTTAATTCTTTTTTATCCTGCTTTTTCTCTCGATTTTTTTCACGATTTCGTTCCTGCAGCTTCTTTTCGTCGCCAGAATTTTTCACTGCATTTTGCTCTTTTTGGCCATCTACAGCAGGAGTTTTTTGATCATCCTTTAATCTGGTTTGAATTTGATTCTTTTCCATTGCCTTTTCTTTTGTTTCAGTGGCAACCCTGTTTTGCTCTTGAGTTCTAATCTGCTCTTTAGCTCCACCTTTGTTGCTATCCTGAGACTTTAGCTCAGTTTTCTTTTTAAGCTGCTCTTTTGTCCCTGTTTCCTGTGAATAAGAAATAGAAGCAAAGGCAAAAACCATTGACAGTAATACAAATAATGCTCTTTTCATTTTAATCACCTCTTAGTTAGTTTCTAAACATTTAAACGAATAATAACTAAAGGAAGTGTCATCTGGGGAAAAAATTTTTAAAAATTATAAAAATAGAATTAAAATGACTATCTGAGGCAGTTAAACAAACCAAGACACCACTGACAATCACAGCATGGAATGGTATTTGTATAGCAGTCCTGTTCAAAAATTTCACTATAAATATAGTCGCAGGGAGCTAAGCTACAGTTTGAACATACAGGATATTCATATAAAGCAACATCTTTTCTAAAATTTATATATTCTGGTTTATTCCATATTTCTTTAAGAGAGTTTTCTTTCAAATTGCCAAAGGATATTGGATTGACATATTTTTTCCAGCCGGAGATATAGCTAATAAATTTATGCCACAAAAAATGACACGGATGCACATCTCCATACCATGAAATAAAAACACTCCCTGATTCTATAAATTCACATCTCTTGTCTCCCCTGGGATATACACCTGGTAGAATAAGCTCAACCCCACTACTTTTGCATAAAGCCTCAGCTTCCGAAAATATAGCCTTAAGCTCCTCTGCCTGTTTTTCATTGCGATTTAAAATACTCTGGAGATTTAAAAAGATTTTTTCTTCCTTAGCCTGCAGCAGCATATCCTCCACAGCCTTTCGTATCTTATCCTCTTCTTCGCTATGATAGAGCTTCCATCTTATATTAAAATATCTTGAAATATCGATGCCCTTCTTGAGATAACTCTCACGAGTTCTTTCGTATAAGTCAATTGCTCTATCTGTATCTTTACCATAAAGAGATAGTGGAGTTAAAGAAATATCATAGGGTATTAAATGAGAGATTATAGCAAAATCAATACCTCTGGAGATCGCATCTTTTAAGACATATATAAGCTCACGGTAATTTTTTTGGGTAATTACAAACTCTACACCAAGAGAAAGTTCCTTTTGTAAAGCAAGAGCCTCTTCCCTGAAGATGCTTATGGCATTTTCCGCACCTGCGACATTACCGCCTTTGCGCATTTGTTGGAAAATATCTTCGCTGACAGCATCAACGGAAATACACACAAGATTAAGCCCTGAATTTAGTAGCTCCCGAACTCTGGACTTTTCAATAAGCATGCCATTACTCTGAAAACCAATACGTGACCCCTCCTGCATGTTATTTTTACAGATCTCAATCAAAGGAGATAAGGAATTATATAAAAGAGGTTCACCTATTCCACTTAGTATAACTGTATTTACATCAGGAAGGACAGACAAAATAGAGCGTGATAGATTTAAATCAAAATCACCGTCACGAATTCCACAACCCTCTGCTTGTTTTACGCACATAGAACAGTTGAGATTACACCTTGTTGTAACCTCAATATAAATTTTTGAAGGAGATTCTCTAAGATATATATTTTCCATCAAAAATAATATCTAACCCCAAGACCACCTCTTAAATCAAAATCTACCTCTGGAATTATTTCAAGACATGGCGCAATATCAAGAAAAATCCCCAGAGGCACCTTTGTAAACCTATATTCAGCACCAAATGGGATTCTAAGATCTATGGAATTATACTCATCATCATTGTGATCCTTTCTGTGATCCCTGTCGTGATGCTGAAATCCTCCACCAACTCCAAAATATAGGGCAATTTCATGGACAGGAAAAATATTATAAAAATGTTTTAAATAATCTCCATAAATATAAAATCCATCATCGGAACTTGCACCAAAACCAAAATCAGCAGCATCATCTCCAGAGAAAAAATATTTACCTGTAACACCAGAAGGATCGCCCAGGATAAATCCAGCACCGAAGTCACCGCCTTTGGCCATAAGAGCGTGATTTCCTGAAAAAAATATAAACAATGCTGCAAGGTAAATTCTAATTCCTCTCATAGTTTGCATATCCACAGATAGTATTTATAATAGTTATATTTCTAAGAATCCCTAAAATAAAATTTAGGAAAAAATGACAACCTCTCCACTCCTTTGATAGGTTTAAATTTTTCATTAAAAAAATAAGTTATTTTGTCAAGCTGATTTAATAGATAGAGCTACTCTTATTCCTTTTCTTTCTTTTTGGCAAGGAGATCCGTTCTTTTCAATTCAAAGCCTATTTTTATAAAATCAGGATAAAACACCACTTTAAGAGGATTTTTTTCATCTGTATAAGTCTTTAAAACATTAAGGACAAGCTCAAGGCCAAGTCCTGCTCCTTCAGCATTTTCATCATCAACAGTAAAATTATCATCACCAACAAGATCTGGCGATATTTTAGCTAATATTTGCTCTTTTTCAATTAAGGAGACACTCTGATCATTGGTAACCCATATCTCTATGGCTTCTTTTGTGGACTGAAATGTTATTATATAATATTTATCATCTCGCTTTGCAAAGTCCAACAGTCTGCTATTGCCATATTCCTCTATCTCTTGCTTAAATAGCTCCAGAAACTTGTGATAATCCCTCTCTGCTGTTATACCCTCTCTTGATGTTACATATTTTTCAAACAAAATTTTATAGTTTGCCTTACTGGAATTTATTGCCAGCTCTTTGAGACAAAAAAATAGTTCCCCTGCAAACATCTGTAAATCCTGACGGGCAAGGAGAAGTTCTATAATATTTCGTATAAGCTCCCCAGTTTTACGATCTAAGTCATATAGCCTCATTGCTATACGCCATTCCAGATCCTTTATACTCATCTTTTTACTAATTGCAGTAATCTCTCTGATTATGCCTTCAATATCAACTTTACTTCTCAAATCAAGAATGCGAATTTTCTTTAGAAAGTTTATCTCGTGCTCATAAAAGGGATCAAGAAAGAAGTTTTTTAATTGAGGATCATATACCCACTTATGCAATTTCAAAAGATTAAAAAACTCATCACGGCCCCAGATGACAAGAGGTCTGTTATAAAAATTCTCCCCCTCATATCTCAACATTATAGAAAAGAGACGCACTATGTCATAATCATCCCTACAATAATAAACAAGAGTTTCTGCTGCTGTTTGCCGTGGGATAGGAACCGTTTTTCTAAAACCAGAAACCTCATACAAATCAAATCTCGAATCAAATAATTTACCCAGATGTTCAATTTGCTGAGTATTCAAGCTATTAACAAGCACTTTTAAAAAAAACTTATCCAGATCCTGAACCATAATCTCCTGCTGAAATGAAATTAGTTAAATAGTTGAGGTAATTATATTCATAATATCGACATTTAACTAAGACGTCAAAAAATAATTACTCTAATTTTAGAATATTTTATATTTTTTCTAATCATCTTTTAGGAGCAGACTTCCCCTTAGAAAAAATTTCACAGGCAAAATCCCAGTATTGACTATATCCCTTTGTCTTCAAATAAAACCACCACTCGCAACCCCAGAGATAGCATGTTGTAAATTTAGTTTTTAAAGCATAATTTATATTCTCTTTAAAATCATCTATGGTAAAGCTATCAATCTGCTCCTCCACTGTCATTTCGTATATCTGTCTATATGTCCATGGTTCTGCGCCAAGCTCAATTATTATGAATTCCTGATTCTTTTTCCCAGAAAGAAAGGTCACTATATCCTTTTTAAGCATATAAAACTCTGGCGTGAGAGGATAGATAATTTCTCCAAAAAATCTATTGTAAACCTTACGATAAAGAGTGGTGCCAAATATATCTGCAAGAGAAGATGCTCTATACCAGTCTCCGAATTCTCCTCCATCTGTCATTATAATCTGATGCTCTTTATCAAGACTCTTTACAAGTTCAAGCTCCTTCTTTATGAGATTTTCATCTGTAGGAGGACACTCTCCAAATAATAAATAAGGCTCATTTTCCAATTGCCAGTATTTTAAATTAGAATAAGATTTGTATCTTTCAACTACCTCTTTCAGATAGCGCAGGAGATCTTTCTTAGAATCGGCCCATAGGGGGATATGACATTCAGGCCACCTTGGGACTCTCTGACCTATGGCAAGAATAACAGGAACATTATAACTCCTGCAAATATTCATCTGCCTGTCCAGATTTTTAAAATCATAGTGCCCAATATCTTTCTCTATTCTATCCCAGTATGCCACAAGCCTGATACCTGAGGGCTTTAATTCTTTGATTATAGCAATAAGTGTATCATCAGTGGGAATTTTAAGTTGCTCTGTCATTAACTCAGAAAAAGTAACCCCCCAGTGCACATCACTGTAGCTTATATCTGCTATTGATTCATAATGCCTCTGCAATCCAAGACCTGCAAGAGCAATAAATATTAACAAAGTAGCTAAAAACTTTAAAACAAAGCGAAACCCCTTAAAGCTTTCTGAGATGAGCTCTGGAAGAAACCTGCTAAGAATAAAAGCCAATACAAAAACTATTATGTATCTTGACCCATTTACAGCCTCAATAATTGAAGGATGCTTTTCCAATTTTATTGCATAAAAAATGAGAAAGGATCCTGTGCCTGCAATGGCTCTGTTTACAAAATACAAAACTCTCCATTTTTTCTTTGTCCCTTGACTGCGGGAAAAAATTTCTTTTTTTAAAGAAGGAAACAAGAGCATTGAAAGTCCAAGCACAAAAGTAAATCCCTTCATCAATACAAAGGCTGTGACAAAATTTGCTGTGTTATCAAAGGCATACTTTTCAGAAATATTAGTAAGGCCAATAAAAAAAGCAGCCAGCAGAGTCCATGGCAAAACAATCTTTATATTTTTGATATCTGCAAAGAATAAAATAAATCCTGCAACTACAAGAAGGGAAAAGCCAATTATCTCTGCCTCATTCATTGATTTTGGATAAAAAACCATGCTAATAAAAAAAGTTGCCAGAGGAGCAAAGCCTCCAACCACCGGAACTGCCTCTGTGACCTCACCTATGGAAATTACTTTATAATAAGAAAGCAACATTGCAAAAAAACTACATGCTGCAACCATAGACCAGAGCAAACCCTTAGCTGAAGGAATCTCAAAGCCAAAAAAAACAAGGACAAAACCAAAGCAACTTAAAATTGAAATCCAGAAAACATAAGTAATTACGCCTTTACCTTCTGTGTCGTTAAAAAAAATTTTATCAATTACAAGTGACAGGGCAATAAAAAACTGAGCAATAAAGGCAATAGCTACACCACTTATCATCTAAAACCTCTCTCTATTATATCTCTATATATAAAGGCACTGGAGCGAATATTCCGTTTCATTGTCTTGCGATCAACATCAATCAAACCAAACTTAGGCCAGAAGCCCTTGTCCCACTCAAAATTGTCCATCAATGACCAGTGAAAATATCCTCTAACATCCACACCACTTTCAATTGAATTGAGAACATTTTTCAAGACCTCTTTTATATACCAGCCTCTGTATTTATCCTCACAATCTGCAAGTCCATTTTCTGTAATATAGATAGGTTTTCCATAAGACTTAAGTTCCTCAAGGACAATGGATATTCCCGCTGGATAAAGCTCCCATCCCATATCTGAATAGTTCTTTGGAGATTTATCTTTAAAAAGAAAAGACCTGTGAAAATAATAATTAAGGCCAATAAAATCCATTCTATCCTTAACCTTCTCAATAAAAAAATCATTCCAGAATTTTTTTGCAAAGTATTTAAAAATATACCCAACAAATGAATGAGCTTCAAAACTTGTCATGTTCAAGGCTGCACCCACAGAGGCTGTTCTATCAATATTTTTAATAGCATCATAGGAAACAAGATGAGCTTTTTTGAGTTTATTCATTGAATTAAGATAGCTTATAATTCCCTTTTTTTGAGGTGGCCATTTTCCAAGAAAATAACTATTAAGAGAAAAAATCTCTGGTTCATTTATGGTTATATAAAACTTTACCATTCCTTTAAACGTCTCTGTAATCCTGGCGGATAATCTCTCAAAGTAAAAAGGGAAATCCCTGGCAGTAACTCCTCCCTTTGCAGAAAGCCACAAGGGAAGAGTCCAATGCCATATTGTAACAAAGGGTTCAATATGATTTTTTTTAAGCTCCTCTATCACCTTGCAATAATGCTTCAATTCATTATTATCCCACTTCCCCTCTTCTGGCTCAATGCGAGACCATTCAATAGAAAATCTCAAGGCATTAAGACCAATTTCCTTTGCCATAGAAAAGTCTTCTGCAAATTTGTTGTAATGATCAACCCCCTGTCCGGATATATAGTTTTTTTTATCAAAAGCTTCTTCTTTGAAGGATCGCCCTGAATAAATATGAGACATAGATGAGGAAGATGCTGCCAACTCTATGCAATTTTTCAATTCCCACTCACTCCAGTTATTATGGCATCCACCTTCTGTCTGATGAGATGATATTGCAGCACCAAATAAAAAATTTTCAGGGAATTTTTCCATATTGCAAAGTTCTCTTAAATCGAGATTATAAATAAAAATAATCAAGTCAATAAGATTTTGTTTTTATTACAATTTTCCCTATTACTTCTTTTAGCAATGGCACTGATTTTTCTGTTTTTGCAGAGCCAATAATGCTATCAGGATATGTAGTTTGTATAAGATTTATTTTATCATCAGAGGCGGTATCAGATTTATTAAAAAATAAAATCACGGGTTTGCCCTCTATCTCAAGAGAAGACAGTTCCTTATTAACAGTTGATATATTGCCATCAATATCTGGTGAGTTTATATCCACTACATGAATTATAAAGTCAGAGTTTTCTATGTCCTCAAGGGTAGAGCGAAAGGATTCAATTAAATTACTTGGAAGATTTTGAATAAAGCCAACAGTATCTGTAAGCAAAACTGTCAAATTCTCATCAATGTAGACCTTGCGAGTGTAGGAGTCAAGTGTGGCAAAGAGCCTGTCTTCAACAAATAGATCATCCTTTGCCAGAAGATTTATCAAGGTTGACTTCCCTGCGTTGGTATAGCCCACAACTGCTCCCTTCGGATGATCCCCTCTGGCAAGGCGAGTTCTCTTTCTATGTTCTTCATATTTGCTTAGCTTTTTCTTTAAGGTATCAATTCTGCGAAGAATATGGCGTCTATCTGTTTCAAGCATTTTCTCGCCAGGTCCCCTTGTGCCAATACCTCCTCCTAATCTGGAGAGCACTCCGCCCATACCTTTTAGCCTTGGCAAAATATACCGCAATTGCGCAAGCTCAACCTGAATCTTTGCCTCTGCACTTTTTGCTCTTCTGGCAAAAATATCAAGAATAATCTCTGTTCTTCCAACAACTCTACACTTTAAAACCTCCTCAAGATTTCTCACCTGCGCTGGTTTAATATTGACAAGATCAAATACAACTAACTTTAAATCGTGAGCCTCAATCATGTTGCGGATTATCTCCACATATCCTTTGCCAACTATAAACGCAGGGTCAATGGCATCTCTTTTAATAGTGAGAGTATCTACTGTTATGGCACCAGCTGTTGTCACAAGAAGTTTTAGTTCCTCAAGGGAGTAATTACTTTTTACTGGATCGTCACCTTTTAAAATAATGCTAACAAGCAAGGCTCTTTCATCAAGGGAGGAAGGTATTCTATTTACCGATGCATCCATTCAAAAAAACCTTTGCCCCTTTTGCAATATTATTCTTTTTAAACCACCACTGATTTACCTCAATGGCATACCTGACAGGAACTGAAGAGTTATAGAAGATAGAAGTGTCAAGGGGAATCATCTGATAGATGTCTCTGATTATGCCATGAGAATCAACAAAAGCAATGTCAAGGGGGATCACAGTATTTTTCATCCAGAAAGAGAGATAATCATCATATTCAAAGATAAATAGCATTCCATTGTTTTCGCCAAGGGAAGTGCGAAACATAAGACCCCTTTCTCTTTCCTTTGGAGTAGAAGCAATTTCAACATTAAGAGCAACAAAGTTACCACTGCTGTTTTTAATCTTTAAAGTGCAGTTTTTAGTGGAGGCAAAATTTTGTTTACCAAAAACGATAAAAAATAAAAGAAAAAGTATGAGATTTTTCAACTTAAAATTGACCATGATATTCAATTCTTATTATTCTGTTTGGTTTTTCATCATGTTCAAAGATCACAGCAAAGGTAAAAATTATCTCGTCGAAATAATTGAACTTAATACCTGTGTTAAAAAGCCAATCCTCTGGATCTTTAAAATCCCAGTAAATCCTCTCCCCTTCAAGGGCAAGCCTAAAAAATTCTCCAATTGGAATATCAAGAGAGATAAAATAGGAGCTATCATCTGGCTTATAATCTGGCTGAGTGGGAGTTCTTATGCCAAGACTTAAATACTGTTCCGCATCAAGGAGGTATATTGATCCTGTAAATACAAGATATGGGCCATATATAACACGGTTTACTTCGTTTTTTATTTTTTCCTGCTCTCTACCCTCATATCCCGTATAAAATGAATCGTATCCAGCAGCAATTGCAATTGGGAAAGATTCATGCCCGTCAGTAAATTTAATCCTTGCAATAACGCCAGGGACGTTTGGCTGTGGGTCATCTCTTCCTATTGCACTCTGGACATCCATTGATACTCCAAGATAGACTATGTCATGAAGCCCCAAAAAGGTCTTAAACTCCATGCCACCATTATCATACTCAAGGAGAGAAACCTTATATGTGCCTCTTGCTATGGTAAAAGCTGTAGGAGTATCAATAACTGATGTCTGTTTTCCCTGAGCAAAAAGATTGTTCTCTATAAAAATAGTAAAATTTAAAAGGCAAAAGATTAAGCAACTCTTAAAAAATCTTCTCATAGAATACCATTTAGTAAATATGTTTAAAACTACCACAAGACAGAGTAACACTTAAGAAAATCTACAGATTCCCTTAAAAAAAATATCGGATAAACTATAAAATATATGGAGAGTTTTATTGCAGCAAAAATCAATGAAATCAGCGATTTTGAATTAACATAAGCTCCTCTATGCCTTTACGTGCAGTCTCTATCATCAGATTCATTTTTTGAATAGTGAAAGGTGCATGTTCACCAGTCCCTTGAATCTCAATGAGCTCAAATTTGTGGTTCATAACAATATTCATATCAACCTCTGCAATTGAATCCTCAGAATAATCAAGGTCAAGCAAAATCTCACCATCCACAATTCCAACAGATATAGCTGCAATATTTCCAATCAATGGATTTTCTGGGAGCAAACCCTCTGCAAGCATTCTCTCAACAGCAAGCTTCATGGCAATATATCCACCTGTTATAGAGGCAGTTCTTGTGCCTCCATCCGCCTGGACAACATCACAATCAATGAACATTGAAAACCCCTGAAATTTTGAAAGATCAATACCAGCCCTCAAGGATCTTCCTATGAGCCTTTGAATTTCTACAGATCTGCCATCTCTTTTGTTGAACTCCCTTTTAGTTCGCTTATTGGTTGAGTATGGGAGCATGGTATACTCCGCAGTAAGCCAGCCTGTATTTGCAAGCTTTGCGTGCTCTGGCACAGTTGTATCAACAGATGCAGCACATATTACCTTTGTATTTCCCATTGAGAGCAGTACAGAACCATAGGAGTTGGGGCAAAAATTTTTAATAACAGAAGTTTCTCTAATCGAAGAATTTGTCCTTGAATTGGCTCTTGTTAATTTCATCATCAAGTTCCCTGTTCTTTTCTCGAAGTTTTTTAATCTGCTTAAGATCTTCTATCTTCTTGTCAATATTTTTATGATATGGGTTATAGTCCCTTGCAAGATTAAATTCATTTATTGCAGAATCAATATCATCTGCAATAAAGAATCTTATTCCTTTCTTATAATGAGCCTCTGCCTTAATCTTATCCTCAACAGTAACGATCTTAGGTATGAGCTTAAAAGTTGCGTTAAGAGAATAGACAGGTCCAAAAATCCCATTCTCAGAATAAGATGCATCTAAAGCAAAAGCAACATCCTTTATTGCATAGTTAAATCCAACTCCAAGGGAATAGGTGCCTGCATCGTTAAATCTCCAGCCTCCTCTTAGATATACCAACTCAAGGTAATTAAACTCAACACCTGTATTAACTCTAAAGCTTTCATTAAATCCATAAGTAAAATCATATAAGTCAGAGGAGTTTATCATATATTCTGTTGTATCCAGATTAAGGCCGAACCACTTTGTCATTTTATAAGACATCCCTATTCTTATCATCCTGGGTAAGGGATCATCCTTTGCATTTGTGCCAAGATTTAAAATTGACATGCCTAAGGTAAAGTTGCGGATGGAGCTTTCGAATGGGGAATACAGATACATCTCTTTTAAAATACCAACATCAACAGCAAAGGAGCTAACAAATAAAGTATCAATTTTTTGGTATACATATTTTAAAGTCCCACCAACATAAAGGAATCCCAGATCATATCCATAGGCAGTGGAAAAACATCCATTGTAAAACTGAACCTTCCCTGTCTCATTTCCCTCTATGTCAATTCTATCAAATGGGGGAATCCAGAAAAATGTATTGGAAAAAGCCAGCCATCCCCCATATATCCTAAAAGCAGCACTTATATTTTCAAGTCTTGAATCCAGTATAAGCTCCTCATGAAAAACTGACAGCAGAGGATACTTTAACGTGGCAATACCTGCAGGATTATAATAGATTGAATTAATATCATTAACCTCTGCCGTAAAGGCCTCTCCCATAGCAAGAGGTCTGCTTCCTATGCCAAGTTCAAGAAAATCAGCACCTGAGGTTCCTATGGAGCCTGCTGCAAAACCAAAGGAAGAGCAGGATATAAAAAAAATTGTATAAAAAACAAATTTCTTCATCACATATAAAATAATATATTTCCACGAATTAAAAAATAAAAGTCAAAGGGTTTACAACAAAGTCCTCTTTACTCAAAGTCTTTACTGTCAGTAGTTCTTTGTCGTTTAAGGAATTAACTTCTTCAATAATGGAGCAAATAGCCACAGACTCTTCATCTGAAACAATAAAAAAACATCTATCAATTGAGGCTCTAAGAAAAAACGAACTGCTATGTAATAACATTTTGATTTTGGAGATGACAAATTTCAATATAAAAAATTTTTCTTTTGAAGAAAAATCAAGAAGCTGTAAAAAACCAACTTTCATGTTCTGCGAGAGTGGAGTTTTAAGGAGAATGTTTAAACTAAGCAGGACATCTTCAGGGGAATAATTTTTAAAACCTGCAAAGGGGTGACTCTGCATTAGATATAAAAGAAAGGGGATATTGAGAGTGCTTGTTAATTTGTTATAACAATCAACAGTGGTAAGCTCTGCATCACTTTTCAAAAATATAACAAGGAGAGGTGAAAAAAAATCATCCCATAATGAAAAATTTATATCAGCTAATTCCTCTGAGGTGAAAAGATCCGATAGCCATACAATATATATGCCTTTGTAATCACACTTTGCAAAAACATCCAGAAGTTTTTTCTTTAAAAAAAGGTCCTCTTCAATACAAGTCTTATCAATAAAAATTCCCTTCTTGTTATGATTGAGTTTTTTAATCTCAGGATCATTTATGCTAAAAAAAAGGGAAGATTCAAGCAACTCATCTGCACTATTAAGCGATACCATAAAGGCATTATCTATCAAAGCATAATTTAAAATTGCAAAATGTTCAAAGCCAATAGATCTCATTGCTTTTATTATGTAACTATTATAAAACTGAGCAACATCATTTCCCCTTTCTGCATCAATTTTAAAGTCAAAGGGATCTACAGAAATAAAATCTCCATAGTCATCATACTTCACTCTATAGATAAGCTCCTCGCACTTTTTCAAGAGGCGTTCCCTTTCCAGAGGAGACTCTTCCATGACAACAGAGACATCTTCTTTATCTTTTGATAAAGCGATACCCTTTTCATTAGAATAAATCTTATTTAAAAGCACGGACAGTTCCTGATTAAAGGTTCTCTCTCTCAAAATATTAACCTGAGAAGCATCAGTCCTGGAAGCGCCATCAAGTTCCTCTACAGAAACCTTAATCAAATCCGTATTCTCAAAAAAATTATTATCCATGAATTTATCCTAATAAATTCTTAAAACAAATGCAATCACTATTTTCATCAGGGGCTTTTTAATATTTTAAATAACTTCTAAAATAACAAAAAGCTGTCTTCTCTTTTAACCTTAACGGAAAAAAATATCAAGCTCTTGACTAAAATAACAGGTTAAAAACTAACATTTCTTTGAGGATGTAAAGCTTTGTGCCAGAAAAAATAAAAATTAAAAAATTTTTAATTTTTTAAAAAATTTCAAATAAAATCTTGTTGACACAAAAGGGGGTTATTTGCTATTACCCTTTATGTCTTGATTACATTCCCCTGTAGCTCAGTCGGTAGAGCAGTTGGCTGTTAACCAATTGGTCGCAGGTTCGAGTCCTGCCGGGGGAGCAATTTTAATAGCTATTTCAAACTCTTTTAAGGTATCCTTCCGACTCGTCTGCACAAGGAAGAAAACAGGTAAAATATAACTCTCTCTTTTTCCTATGCTGGTTCTGGATTAATGTCCAAGCCACAGCTCCGCACTATAGAAGAAAAATTTTTGAAAATGAACTTGATTTTTTGTTTTCTTTTATTTATAAAATATTATATAATGTTAAATGATGATAAGAGCTGACAAGGTTAAAAAGGAGTTAAAAGGTAAAATCCCTGCCGTGAAAATAGAATTTGGGAAGGATGACAAGGTTATAATCCCTGTTCTCTATGATCAGGAATTGATAAAGAAGATAAAAGCAATTTCCGGAAGGAACCGAATTCACAAGGGAAATATTTACAAGTCCCTTACAGAGATGGGATAATAGCAAAACTTCAAAATATTTTTGGTGAAAATCTTATTTATTGAGCCTTACTTTTATCTTATCCCATTTCAAAACTAACTTTCAATAAGAAAGTATTCCAGAAGTACAATTAACTCTTATATAAGATATAACAGAGTTATTAGGTCATAAAGATAGCAAAACGACCGAGGTATATACACATGTCAGCAGGAAAAATTTGGGGAAGATAGTTAGTCCAATTGATACCATAAACCTTAATAGAAGGGAGGAGAGATAGTGATGTTTATAGAGTTGAGAAATTTTTCTTATTCTCCCAGAGGAAGTATATCCGCACCAGGTGCTGATATCATGCCAAAATGGTATTATATCCACGCCCCCAGTGCCGATATAAACGAGTTATGTGCAATTTATTTTTCTTCGCCTAAACAAAAAATTTATATGTTTTGTAATATCTTAAATAATTATGACTTGGTTGGATGAAATAATAAAAGCATTTGAATCTTTAGGAGGTATAGCTCAATATTCTCAAGTATATGATTTCATAAAAAAAATACAGCTAAAGAATTACCCAAATCTTGGAAAGCAATTATTAGAAAAATAGTAGAAGATCATTCTTCAGATTCAGAAAATTTTAAGGGAAAAGATTTATTCTATTCAGTTGAAGGACTTGGTAATGGTGTTTGGGGTTTAAGATCTAAACTTAAAGAAACTCCTAATGCAGAAGATTTAGGGAGTGTCAAAGAAGAAACTAAACTACCAGAAAGAACTAAATCCGAAATTTTTAGGGTTTTAAGAGATACTAAACTTTCTAGAGAAATTAAATTGCTTTATCAAAATAAATGTCAAATTTGTGGAAAAAAAATTAAGTTAAAAAATGATGATTATTCAGAAGCACATCATATTAAACCTTTAGGAAAACACAATGGCCCAGACACCTCAAATAATATCATTATTTTATGTCCCAACCATCATGTAGAGTTTGATTATGGTGGAATAGCAATTAACCCAAACACATTAGAAATAATACACAAAGATAATAAAAACGAATTTATGGCTAAAAGAATATTTTTACATCCAAGCCATAAATTAAGAAAAGAATTCTTAGAATATCATTTAAAAAATATTTTTAATGAGGGCGAAGAAAAATAAACTTCTTCGCTCACTCCATTCGCTCGACCACATTGCATTCTCGTTCCGCTATGCTACACTCGGGGCACATAACACGCGGATAAACAGCTCACTTCGTTGCACTCGTTCGCCCAAATTTGCTTCGCAAACTTCGTTTATCCGCACACGTTATATGTAATACCGCACCAGACTTTTGGCGAAAAAGATGATAGCTTTGATAAAACAATTTCTTAACCCTGTCCCCACCAAGACGTCTACTGTCCATGGCGGACTGAAGATAAAATAAGAATAGGATTAATAACAAATGGAATTAACTAACTACCATTGCAAATATATTGCTCATGATTTGACGCGAAAAGTTATTAATGGTCAAGATCGTCTTTCGATGTCATTATCCCTCTAATTAGCCCCACTTCTGAACTTGGATATACCAGTAAAGCTCAAGTTTTTTGAAAAATCAAATAATTCTCATATTTTTTGAAACAATTATTGATTTTTTAAATATTATATTATAGTAATCAGAGTTGAATACCCTGGAGCAAAAGGTTTCTTTTTGAAAAAAAATAAGAAAAAGGAGGAAAGATGAAACCTGTTAAGCTTACCGAAAATATATACTGGGTGGGTGTAGTTGACTGGAGGTTGAGGAACTTCCACGGCTATATGACTCAAAGAGGATCAAGCTATAATGCCTACCTCATCATTGACGAGAAAATAACTCTCATAGATACGGTAAAAGCCCCTTTTTGCGATGAGATGCTTACCAAAATATCTGCAGTGATAGATCCATCAAAGATTGATTATATAATTTCAAATCATGCTGAAATGGATCACTCAGGAGCAATACCAGAGCTTGCTAAGAGAATACCCAATGTGGAAATTATTGCCTCTGCAAATGGAGAGAAGGCTCTCAAAGAGCATTTCAAAGAAAATTTTAAAATCAAAAGTGTTAAGGCAGGAGATAAACTCAATACAGGGAAATACACCTTCACCTTTGTCCCTGAGCCTATGGTTCACTGGCCAGATTCCATGGTGACATATCTGGAAGAAGAAAGGATACTCTTTTCCAATGATGCCTTTGGGCAGCACATTGCCACATCAGAGAGATTTGATTACGAATACTCTCTTGAAATAATAATGGAAGAAGCCAGAAAGTATTATGCAAACATAGTTCTCCCATATTCTCAACAAGTTCAAAGAGCACTGAAAGATCTCTCTGGACTTAAGATTGATATAATAGCAACAAGTCATGGTATAATATGGCGCCAGCATGTCAGCAAGATAATGGCTGAATACCAAAAATGGTCATCCAATGAATACAAAAAAAAGGCTCTGGTAATATACGACACAATGTGGCACTCTACAGAAAAAATGGCAGAAACAATTGCCAGTGCCTTTAGTGAAAAAGGATATAATTACAGACTTATGTCTTTGCAGGACAATCACATATCAGATATTATGACAGAGATTCTTGAGGCTGAATATATCTGTGTTGGCTCACCTACCTTAAACAACAACATGCTTCCAACTGTGGCTGCCTTTCTCACATATTTGAAGGGACTTGCACCAAAGGAAAGAAAGGCAATGGCCTTTGGCTCTTATGGATGGGGAGGTCAAAGCGTAAAACAGGTTCATGAGGCACTGGAATCCTGTGGATTTACAATGCTTGAACCTGTAAGCTTTAAATACATTCCAGATGAGGAATTTCTAAAAACCCTTAGGGAAAAAGTTCTGGCAGCTATATAAAAATGAAGCCAATTTATTAAATTTACTCCCCCTCACAGAGGGGGGTATTTATATATTTATATAAAAAATTTTTTTAATAATCGGAATTATTATTATTTTGTAGTTGATTTTTTTATTACTATTTAATATTATATCAAAAAAGAATCAGCAGGTATTCCTTAATTTTTTAGGCTATGAATGCTCTATTGCCTTTTGATGGCACTATTGCATGATTTTGCACCAAATATTATTTTTAGGAATTCTTACTGAAAAAGAATACAAAATTTAAAATAATTTTATAATATTAAACTATTAAGAATAACAAAACCTTAGGAGGATTTAAAATGAAAAAATATGTCTGCACAGTTTGTGGTTATGTCTATGATCCAGACGCTGGTATTCCAGAAGAAGGGATAAAGCCAGGCACAGCTTTTGAGGATCTGCCAGATACCTTTGTATGCCCTGTATGTGGTGTTGGTAAGGAAGACTTTGAGCCGGAAGCATAAAATTTAAAACCGGAGGAAATTTATGGATGCTGTTCTTCTTTCAAGAATACAGTTTGCTTTAGCTGCGGGGTTTCATTTTATATTCCCTCCTCTCACACTTGGGATGGGGTTATTAATAGTAATAAATGAAACGCTCTACTATAAAAAAGGTGAAGAATTATACAAAACAATATCGAAATTTCTTGTAAAAATTTTTGCCCTCATATTTGCCATAGGAGTAGCCTCAGGTATTGTCCTGGAGTTTTCCTTTGGAACAAACTGGTCTAATTACTCAAGACTTGTAGGTGATATTTTTGGTGCACCACTTGCTGCTGAAGGTGTTCTTGCTTTTTTTCTTGAGTCTGTATTTCTTGGCGTTTTACTCTTAGGCAGAGACAGAGTTTCAAAAAAGGCCTACCTTGTTTCTGCATATCTTGTTTTTTTTGGGTCTCATCTATCTGCTTTATGGATAATAATTGCAAACTCATGGATGCAAACTCCTGCTGGCTTTGTCATTGAGGGCGGCAGAGCTATTCTTACCAATTTTTTTGAGGCTGCAATAAATCATTCAACAGCTGAGAGATTTCTTCATACAATTGTAGGTGGCTGGCAATCAGGATCTCTTTTCCTTGCAGGGATTAGCTCATGGTATATACTAAAAAAAAGAGACATTCAGCCTGCTCAGGCAATGCTTAAACTAAGCCTCACTATTTTTATTGTAATGTCCTTTCTGCAATTTGGCACAGGTCACATGCACGCTGTTCAGGTTGCAAAAACTCAGCCTGTAAAGATGGCTGCAATGGAGGGATTATGGGAATCAAAAGATGGCGCACCTCTCTCTGTCTGGGGATTTCCTGTTGCATCAGAGAAAAAAACATATCTGGAGATAGGAATACCTAAGCTTTTAAGCATAATGGTTTATGCAGATCCCAATGCTCGAATTCAGGGGTTAAATGAATTTCCAGATGAACTACACCCACCTGTATTTCTAACATTTCAGGTATACCATGTTATGATTGGTCTGGGTTCTCTATTTGCTCTCATGTCTTTAATCGGGATATTTTTAATTCTTAAAAAGAAGCTCTTTGAAACCAACTGGTATCTCAAGGGTTTACTCTTTGCAATTCCTCTACCTGTCATTGCATGCGAGATGGGATGGATGGCAGCAGAAATAGGAAGGCAGCCATGGGCTGTTTACAATGTCCTCAAGACTGCAGATGCAGCATCAGTAGTTGTTCCTCCATGGCAGATATTGCTCACAATTATAATGTTTACAGTTATATATGCCTTTCTGTTTTTTATTTTTATAAAATTTCTTCTCAAGCTCATAGAAAAGGGGCCAGAGGAAATAGCAAAGTCAAGCGGATATTGAGAGGTAAAAAATGGAAACACTTACAGTTTTACAAATTATATGGTTTTTTTTAATAGGTATCCTTTTTGTGGGTTATTCCATACTTGACGGATTTGACCTTGGAATAGGTTCACTTCTGCCACTGCTCTCAAAAAATGATGAAAAGAAAACAGCTATACTCTTTAACTCAATATGGCCCCTATGGGATGGCAATGAGGTATGGCTTATCACTGCAGGTGGTGCATTATTTGCAGCCTTTCCCCATGCCTATGCAACTGTTTTTAGTGGATTTTACCTTGCATTGATGATTGTGCTCTTTGGATTAATACTTCGGGCAGTGTCAATTGAATTTTTCTTTCTTGAGGCAGGTAATAAAAAGATCTGGGCAAGGACATTTTTTATAGGCAGCCTGATTCCTGCAATACTATTTGGAGTAGCCCTTGGCAATGTTATACTTGGTATTCCACTCGATTCAAAAATGGAATTTACTGGAAACTTTTTTACATTGCTGCGGCCATTTCCTCTTGTGATTGGTATCCTTGGACTATGTGCAATTTTTATGCAGGGACTCACCTACACTATGATAAAAACAGAAAACGAGATAAATGAAAGCGCCCGATTACTTTCAGATAAAATCTGGAAACTATATGCAGCATTCTTTGTGTTGGCCATGATTGCCTCATTTATCTTTATTCCTGGATCTTCAAAAAATATTATTGCATGGATTTTCACAGCTATATTCATAGTGGCAATCATCGCTATAAGAATATTCATTGGAAAAGCTGAAGAGTTCAAGGCTTTTATATCATCATCTCTTTCCTTTGCATCACTATGGGGTATCGCTGGGGCTTTACAATTCCCAAATTTAGTTAAAGCACTTGGAGATGATTCTCTAAGCATCACAATTTACAATGCCTCATCAAGCAAACTTACACTTTCTGTCATGGTGGCCATAGCACTTGTGGGCATGCCCATAGTTATTGGATATACAATATATGTATACAAAATTTTTAGAGGCAAAACAAGAGGTTAATTCTATGAGTCAATCCATTGAAGATAAAATTTTGAAGGCTCTCAAAAAAGAAAACAAACCCATGAGACCAGGGGAGATAGCAGAGTCTGCTAAACTTGATAAAGAGGAGGTCTCTAAGGCTATAAAAAAGTTAGCCTCAGAGGGCAAGATTCATTCCCCAAAAAGGTGTTTTTGGGAGGCTCTTTAAGCAATAAAGCTGACCTTAGCGGTCAGCTTTATTATTATTTTTTAGTTTAACAGGAACTGCCTCCAAGAATAACAAAGCCAGAACCCCACCTATCTTTTCTAAAATCCACTGTGATACCTTGATTGAGATCAATGTAGTTTTTCAACCTCCCATCATATATTACATTAACATTATTTACCTGTATAAAATTTTCTTCCCCATCTTTTAGTTCATCCAGAACTAACCCCAAACGGGGACCGCCTCAACCAAAGCCATTGAAGCTTATGCGCAGCGCAGGATTTTTAAATCCGCTGGTTTTCATAAGCTCAAGGACCTCATCCCTTGCAGCATCTGTTACATTTATAGCCATTTTTTGCTCCTGAAAATAAATTTATTTACAATTTAATAAAATTCTTAAAAATCGTCAAGTCTTTTTGAAAAAAATTTTTACGCTTCTATAAAATTTTTGAATTTAAAAACATAACAAGAGGCTCAACAAAATATTACCCACGCCACCGGAAGTGGCATGGGTAATCTAAATAATTTAGAGTAAAAAAATATTTGCAAGAATCATCGTCGAAAACTTTTATAAATTAGAGGCAACAAAATCCCAATTTACTAAGTTTTCAAAAAATGCAGAAACATAATCTGGTCTTCTATTTTGATAGTCCAGATAGTAGGCATGTTCCCAGACATCTATAGTTAAAAGAGCCTTCAGCCCATGGGCAAGTGGGGTATCTGCGTTGGATGTTTTCATAACCTTGAGGCTATCTCCATCCTTAACAAGCCATGCCCAGCCACTTCCAAACTGCGTAACTGCAGCATTTTTAATCTCTTCAATAAACTTTTCAAAGCTTCCAAAATTTTTATCAATTGCCTCTGCAAGTTTTCCTGAGGGTTTTCCTCCACCATTTTTCTTCATGCAATTCCAATAGAAAGTATGGTTCCATACCTGAGCCCCATTATTAAAAATACCTGTCATTGCAGGATCCTTGGCGCTTTTAATAATGATATCCTCAAGAGACAAATTCTCCATATCTGTCCCTGCTATGAGCTTATTGAGATTAGTTACATAGGCGTTATGATGTTTCCCATGATGAAAATCCAGCGTATTTGCACTTATGTATGGTGCAAGGTCATCTTTGCTGTATGGTAGATCTGGTAATACAATTGCCATATTTTTTCCTCCAAAAAATTAATCAAATTTAAAATAAATCAGTCTACTGATAAAATTTTATTTATTAAAATAGCTTTAATCACAAACTATATTAAGCATATAAAAATTAAGCCAATAAGTCAAGAAAATTTACAATATTTTATTAAAATCTAAAATTTCATTTGACCATCCTTTATATTTTAAGTAACTTTAATATAAAACAAAGTTACAGGAAGGACTAATTATGAGCCACTTTAACATAATATCAATAGGTGGGGATGCTGCTGGCATGAGTGCTGCTTCTCAGGCAAGGCG
>MWCI01000040.1 GCA_002069965.1 Spirochaetes bacterium ADurb.Bin218
TAGAGTCAATATTATCAGTTATTACAGGAGCACAAGTTTGTCTTGAGGATTTTATTTATATTTGAAGCAGTAGGGGTCAGAGCCTTGATTAAAAAAGAGCAAAACACACAAACTAAACTCTCAAAAATCTATGCTCTGACCTTAATTTCTTCTCCCTTTACCTTTACCTCCACTTTACTTTGCCACAACAACCTTCTGAAAGCTATCAAGGATTACCTTACCATCAGAGACTCTTTTTGCCTTAAAATGAATATAGTAAAGACCAATACCTAATTTTTTGTTATATTTATTGGTTCCTCTCCAGCCCTGTTCTTTAATATTCTGGCCAGCTTTTCGAAAGGAGCTGTCAAGGAGTACAGAAACAACTCTACCTTTTATGTCATAAACAGTTATGGTCACATAGGCATCATCAGTGAGATAATAGGCGGGATATGCCACAGGATCTTTATCTGTAATGACATTATTAAGGACCCTGACAGGCCAGGGAGTAAACTTTGGCTCTTCATAGATATAAAATCTCCATTCGCTATCAGCAGGATTACCTGGAGGAAGTTCCCCTTCTGAGTCATGATCAAAATAGCTAACTCCAGTATTATAAGTCGCCTTTATAATAAAACGAACGGTATTCCCTGTTGTCATCAAAGGATGCTCCGACGGTATAAAGGCAGTCCACTTATTGGGTCCCATATACTGGCAGGGAATTGTATAAATATCCCCAGGGGGTAAATCTGTAATTAAATCAGTTGTTCCAGAACCATGATCCCCAGCAACATCGCTTGAATTATTTGCAAGAAGCAACTCAACTGAAGATGGAACTGCACCTGCAGTGATAACAACAAAATCAGCCCGTATAGCACTTTTGCGAAGTCTCAGGTTTGTCACAGGATCAGGATCCCCATTAAAAGCCGAATCACTGTAGGAGGTTATACCATCTGTAAGGGTAATAGTAACTAAAGCAGGGCTTGTTGCTGGTAAGGTTGATGGGCTGAGTCTATCTGCTAAAGCAACTTCATTGCCAAAAATATCAACAGCAGAGACTAAATATTCATAACTGGCAAAAGGCTTTAATCCCTCAATTAGCACTGTATTTGTAGACATTGTACCAAGACTTGCATAAGAACTTGTTGTTCTATCAATTATAGTCCAGATAGAAGACCCCTGTTCTCTATAATAAACCTTATATGTATCAAAATCCAGATCAGGATGAGATGAGGCAAGAGCCCCCCAATTTATTGTAAGAGTAGTTGCAGTTGTGGAATGACTTGGCCCAGAGGTAAAGGCTGAGCCATTTACACCTGGAGGATCCTGATTATCCCACCAGATGGTAGTAAAATTGCCAAAACCATTCCCAGGCTGGAAAATCCTTGCAACAGCATTCTGTTCAGAGTCTGTTGCTCCACCAAAAATATTTGTTACTTGATATGCATGGCTATTTGTTCCACCAATACCAGGTGTAGTTGGATGGCCTCCTGTAATAGCCAGAACTCCAGTTGTATTTCCATTGGGGATTACAATATCATAGTCAATGCCATCAAGCACATCTCTCACTCTAACTGTTGTATTGCCAATAACTCCAGTAAGGCCATATCTCATACGGGCTGTAACCCTTATCTGAGTTCCAGCAACATTAAAGGATCGATACTCCACCCGCGATGGTGCTCCAGAGATAGTTCTGCCTCCGCCTCCAACAATCTCAACATCAAGAATCTCCACTTCATCATTGACAATTGTAAGACTATTTGTAGAGATCTCCCCCCCTGCAGGAACATTCGGGCCTGTGATTCTAACTCTCCATGCTGTAACAGTTGGGGGAGTAGGAATTGAGATAGCAGAGGTAACTGTATAGCTTACAGGATTGGTGCTCCCATTTGTAAGGCCTGTGGCAGTATTATTTATATAAAGCTCAGACCCTGTAATATGAGCTGCATCGGAAGGTATAGCATCTGATATACCTCCACCTGGTATATCATAGATCAAAGTGCCAGTTACATTAAAGTTAGTTCTATAGGGATTAACATAACCATCACTTGCAACTCCATCTTGAGCAAAATTTAAAACCCTGAAAGAAGAAACAACTCCATAGGAGACAGCCTTTGTATCTGTAATAGGAGATCCATTTACAGATGCTACAATATTCCGTGAAGCGGCCCAGGGTGAACCTGCAGTATCCCATCTAAAGGTTACCCTATATCTAAGAGTAAAATTATTCCATGTCCCGCTTATATCTGTTGCATCCATTGTGATAGTTACATTACCAGAGCTTACAACCGCACTGGGGACACCCCCTGCACTTATATCTGCGATTATGAGAATATTGACACCATCAGGAATTTGTAAACGCACATCTGTAATGTCTGTCCATGAAGTTGCAGCAGGATCAATTACATTTATTTGAAAAGAATATTGATTTCCAGCTAAATAATATCCATGTCCATTTGACATTGTATCAGGAGTAGCAGGAGTCAACACCACAGAGGTAACAGCAGCTTTAGCCTCTGAAAAAAATAAAATAATCAATAAAAGCAAAAAATGTATATTAAAATTTTTCATTATTATCCAAGGTCTATTTAAGGTTTTACTCCATAAATTCAAAAAAATTAAGCATATTATCTATTCTATCCTTAAGAATTACAACTTAAATATACAGAAAAAGCTAATTATTAAAAATTTTTTCAGTATTTATTTCTTAACTTCTTTTAAAATAAAAATACTCTATCAGCCCGAAGCCAAAGTCCGCGGGAATGATATCTTCTTTATTTTACACTAAAATTATATTTAGGAATAATTACTGCAATTTTTTTATTTTTTTACTTTATTTTATTGATTATCCGCTAAAAAATAGTTATAATGTAAAGTGGATAAGAGTGTATTGAGATGAGGAATTTAATAAAAATATTATTTATTGCAGTAATAATACCCTTGCATCTATCCTGTAGCCAGGAAGCAAAGGTTGTGCCTCCATCTCAAAGCACTGTGGGATATGTAAACACCTCACCTGGAACTACACTTTTGACAATACAGGCAATTTACCCAGAAAATGGCTCTATCAATATATCAAGAGATACCGAAATAACTATTGTATTTTCAAAGGGCATAAATGCCTCAACTTTAAGCGGAAACATTTCCCTAACTCAAGGAGGAACTCCTGTTGCCTATACCTTTTCCCCTGTCCCAGTGAATGGAGATACAATAGTCCATATTCAACCATCATCGCAGTTAGGCAATAACCTACCATATACAATTACTGTGGCAACAGGTATAACATCCAATGACACAACCCCAAAGGCCCTTGACTCTGTATACGCAAGCTCCTTTACCACAATAGACTCAGATTCAGGAGTAGCAGCTTCTCAACCAAGAGTTTTGTCTTTAACAAGGATTCCAACAAATGGAGCCACAGGAATTAGCATAAACATTCCATACATTGAGGTAACTTTTTCTGATGCAGTTAATCCTGCAACTGTTACAGCTGGTAGCTTTTCTATAACAGGGGGAATTGCATCTGGTGATCCATTTGCAGTTGCTGGCTCAGGGAACAGAATCTTCAGGTTGCCCTTAAATACAGCAAGCTATTCCACATCATATACTGTCACACTGACCTCTGCAATTACAACTACTGGTGGTGCAGCACTGCTTCTTGACGGCAACCATACATGGAGCTTTACAACTGAAGATGCTGAGACATCTCTCCCTGCTGCAGCCATAACCTCTGTATGGATTACAAACATCACATCCACATCTGCATATATAAACTGGGTTACAACTCGTCCTGTTGCCTCTTCAACTATAGATTATGGACTAACCTCAAGCTATGGCAGTTCCACAAATGAAGGTGCAAGCCCGGATAAAACTGTTCATTCAGTTCAACTAACTGGCCTTTCATCTGGTAAAAGATATTACTTCCGCATAACATCCGATGGGATAACATCTAGTGGATACTTTCTCACAGATCAAGGCGGAGGAACAACAAATGGAACTTTACTCTCTGATGCAGCAGGGAACGAAAGCCTTCTTCACCACATCCAAAGAAGCGATGGATCTTCCTTTGTAATCTGGAAAAATGGAAACGATGTCCGTGGGAGATTCATTTCCTCCAATGGCACTCCTTCATGGAATGGAAGTGGCGAGGTTATAAACAATAGCAATAACTGGTCAAATATTCGCTCATTTGCTGACAACCTTGGAGGAGTGATTGTTTCTGGAATTGATACTTTGGGCAATATAAGAATAAAAAGAGTTTATGACAACTCTGGCTTTGCCTTTGATTCTTTCTGGGGAGAATCCTCCACAACTGCAGGACTTAATGGCGGAACAGGGACAAATCAATCAGTTGCCATTGTCTGGGGAGGTCTTTCCAATGCCAATGTTGATGGTGGTTCAGTTGCTCAATTAAGAAATGGAACCGCAGTTGTTTTGGACACTTCTGCATACAACAACATATTCTATGACTTTGATGTAGATTTTACTGCCTCAACTGCTATTGCAGATAATGATGTAATACTAAATCTTAGCAATAACAATAAATCAATTGTCGCTAACTATGCAAATGTAACCAATAAATTCCGCCATGCAGCTAACCAAGATGGGGCAAATATAACTGCAGGGACAAGCTATGCCATAGGAAGCAATTCAGATAAAGATACTGCTGCAGTGGCAAATCACGTGATATATACCACTGGAGATCCTCCAACTAATTTTGGCACATACGCCAACCCAACATCATCCGTTGCTGGAAATGAAGTTTACACATCCCATGGATATAATCCTGTCAAAGGGACATGGACTGTTGATTCAGGGGATATTTTCTTTGATGGAATATCTTCTTACAGAGGGATAACAACAGTTACATCAAACAATTTTGCATCCACAAACACAACAAAAGCTACAGGAACAAACAGTGGAAGCACAACAAGCATTTTAAGTGATATCTCAGCTAACTTTTCTTCTGTGTCTGTTGGTGACCTTGTAAAAAATACAACAACCACTGCTTATTCAGAAATAAAGACTATAGTATCGACAACTGAATTGGTACTTACAGATGCAATATTTTCATCAACTGATAATTATGAAATATATAAAAAAATAAAAGGTGGAACATCAACAAACACAACAGGAGAAGAAAATAAAGTTTTTGATAGTGGATTTTCTTCTACAACAGGTCTATCTACTGGAGATATTGTGCGCAAACATGACGGTGATCTCTTTGCAAATGATGATTCATATAGCACTGTCAGCACAATTGACAGTGATACTGAGATTACTTTAAGCAGCAATATAATGGATACCTCGGCAGGTGGAACAGTTAACAACTATTACATATACGATATTGACTTGCCACTTGCAAGTGGAACAGTAAACTTTTCAACATGGAACACCATATTCGACACTGGAAAATTTGGAACTGTTGCAATAGGAGATATAGCAGAAAACACAAGCACCACTACATACTCTTTAATCACCTCTATTGTTTCAAATGATGAAGTTATTCTTAATGATTCAATTTTTACAGCAGCAAGCCAAGGATATAAGGTATATAGTGGCAATTACTGTAACACCCACTTTGATTCGACAATGTTTACTCCCTTTTATACCTTTACTTTGAATAATACAATTCAATCTGATATAAACAACTTCACTGTATATAACAGAATTAAAAGTGGCACAGCTGATTATTTGCCTGCAAATCATCTTTTGGATAATAATGTGGCAACAGATTTTACTGCAGCAACTGCAATACTTTTAGGTGATTTTGTATTTAACTCATCAACAGGACAATGGACAAGGGTTGCATCAAATGCAATATATGCCAGAGTGCTATCCTTAAACAACAATATTTTTACAGTTGACGGATACGGATATTATATACTTCGATTTGCCCCAGCTATTCCTGATGGCAACATCCTTGCAACTGGAAGAGCTATAACCCCTGCAGCAAATAAACTTTACTCCTCTGTTGCTGTCTTTGGGTCTGCAAAAAAAGGTGACATTGTCTATAATGTTACAACAGGTAAATATGCCACTGTAGCTCAGGTAAATTCAAATACAGAGCTTACGCTAAACAAAGACATTTTCACTGCAGCGGATGATGGATTTATAGTCTTTTCCACCAACGAACCAGTTATAGAAACTGGCATAAACAGCAGTGACACTGCAATATTAACTGATGCAAATGCAAACTTTACTTCCACATACAGACCTGTAAGACCTGGAGATATAGTCCACAACAACGATACAGGTAGCGAGACTATTGTTATTTCTGTTGACAGTGAAACACAATTGACTCTTCAAAGCGATATATTTACTGCAACAGGCCAGAGATATTCAATTTATCAGCCACGCATATTAGTGGCTTTTCAAAGGAATGATAACATATATGCGGAACTCTTGCGATTATTAGATGGAACAGATTGCGGTGGGACTATAACGATTTATGACACTGCCTCTGTTGCAAAATACCCTGTAGCTATTTCTGATAACAATGGAAGCGCCTTTGTTATATATGAGGTTGGAGTAAGCATATATGGCAACAAAGTTAGCGCCACAGGGACTGTCTCTGGTTCTTCTGTAATTGCAGGGACAGGGACTATTATTGATGTTGTGTCCGATGGAGCAAATGGAATCTATGTCTTGTATGAAAATGGTGGTAATGTTTATCTAACAAGAAGGAATATAAATATTGTCAACATGTGGAATATTACTGTTGCAGGCACTGCAGCTGTTGAAACTGATTCTGTCATTATTCTGGACTCATCAAACAATCCTATAGTTGCATACTCATCAAATGGAAATATCTATATATCAAAATTCAATCCTGCTACAGGTGCTGCCATATACTCTTCCCAGATAGTTCACTCTCTGGGATACTATACTGGAAATTCTGATACACGTAAAAGCTACATATCCCTTGTAAGTGACAACAATAACGGAGTGATTGTCTCCTGGATTGACAGCAGATATTACTATCCTCTTGGCTATACAATACATGCCACTTATGTAGATTCCTCTGGTTCAAGATCTGGCGCTGTGTGGGATGCAGATGGTGCTGACGGAATAGTCCCTAATGATTATGATGGAATACAAATTGGAATTCTTAATTCCTATAGCTCCACAGAGCCTCTATTTATTATGTCAAAGTATAACGACGGAGCCTTACCATGGAATCCTTTTATAATGTGGATTGATTATCGGACACCTACAGATTCTGCACTTTACTACAACACTGTGGAACATGATTAAAGTTTAAACTATGGGCAATTAATCCTTGCAATAAAAAGAAGCAGGTTTTAATCTTGTCCACTGCAATGGTAATGGTATGAACAATTACTCCAGATATGAAATCAATAACAGTGACCCATTAGAGAAAAAGCGATATATTCGCTCAATGTTTGACTCAATAGTTCCAACTTATGATTTGCTAAACAGAATTCTTTCACTGGGCATTGATAACCTATGGAGGCGTGACCTTGTCAAAATTGCAGGTCTTAAAAACAAAATAGTCCTTGATTTGTGTTGTGGAACAGGGGATCTCACCAGGCAGATTATAAAATCTAATGGAAAAGTTATTTCTCTGGATTTTTCCTTTAACATGCTCAAAAAAGGCAAAGACAGGGGATGGCTTACAGGAGAGAACCTTTCTGCAGATGCCTGCGCTCTTCCCTTTAAAAACAGTGTTTTTGACTTTCTGACAATTGCCTTTGGCATAAGAAATATTCCAGATATTGATATTTTTCTTGCAGAATCTCTAAGGGTTCTAAAACCTGATGGAAAACTTCTTATACTTGAGCTTACACGGCCTGATAATATTCTTGTCAGGTTTTTCTACAATCTCTATCTTGGGAAAATTCTACCTTTCATTGGTGGGATAATCTCAGGAAAGGATGAGGCATATTCATATCTGGCTGGGAGTATCTCAACTTTTCTGGAAAGGGAAATGCTCATCCAGAGGATTAAAAATTCTGGTTTTACAGAAGTATCTTATAAAAAGAAAACCTTTGGCATTGCCACAATCTATATATGCAAAAAATAGGTGCTTATGAAGGATTTACCTCTCATTATTGGACATAGAGGCTACAGAGCCAGATTTCCTGAAAATACTCTCCTTGCATTTTCAGAAGGATTCAAACATGGAGCTGATGGCCTTGAATGTGATGTGCAAAAAACTAAAGATGGAGTATATATAATTTACCACGATGAGGAGCTACTTCCACTTACTGGTAAAAAGGGAACAATTGGACAAACCTCATACAAAGAATTAAAAAAAATTAAAATAAAGGGTCAGAGCATACCTTCTTTGAAAGAATTATTAGATTTTATTCCAGAGGACAAATTTATAAACATAGAACTAAAAGAAGAGACTCTCTCCCTTGATGACGCAGAAAAAATAGCCCATATTCTTAAAAATCATAAGGCCTTTAATAATATTTTAATCTCCTCATTCAAACACGAACTCCTTGTCTCATTTAAAAAAAATGGATTTAAAATCGGTCTGCTATTTGAAGATTTTAATTTCGATAACAGAATATTCCCTCCACTGTTGAGGGTGATTAAATACAGGCCATGGTCGGTTAACCTTCCAATAAAGGAATTCACAAAAAATACCGGCATTACACAAAAGCTATTTATCCTCTTAATGAGGCTTTTGGCGATAAAGATCATATTCTGGACAGTAAATACAACAGAGGATTTCGATGCAGTTTATAATTATTCCTATGGAATTATAACAGACCATGTGGAACTTTTGCTAAATCATAAAAAAACAAGAAACCACAATGGATAAATGGAAAGTTAAAAATACAATAAAGGTCTTTGAAAACAGAATTCTCTCTGTAATAATCAAAAAATGCTCCCATCCAGATAAATCAATAGAATGGGATTTTTCTGTTATTGAAACCTTTAACTGGATCAATGTCATTGCCTTAACAAGGGATAATAAATTCATTCTTGTAAAGCAACACAGACTGGGAAATGATGAAATATCAATAGAAACTCCAGGGGGAGTTATAGAAGAAGGGGAAAATCCAGAAGAATGTGCAATACGTGAACTAAAAGAAGAAACTGGCTTTGAAGGAGAAGAAATTCATCTTTTAAAAAGACTCTGGGTGAACCCTGCAATAATGACTAACACAATAAGCTTTTATTTTATAGACAAATGCCGTAAAATCTCAGATCAAAATTTAGATATAGCTGAGGATATTGAAGTCATCACAGCAGATGTCTTTGAAGTGAAAGAGATGCTTGGCAATGGAGAAATAAATCACTCAATTGCAGTAACAGCTCTTTCCCTTTATTTTTTGTCTGAATACAACAAGTTTGGTCAAATTATTATTTAATGAGGCCAATGATTTTTGCTATAAATTCCAGTGCGTTTTGATTTAAGAAAATTATTATAAAAATAATAGAAAAAGACCACAGAGTAATCTTTCTATCAAGCTTCAGGTAAATTGTATCAATTTTAGCATTAAGCTCTATTCTGTTACTTTCAATAATTCCAAGGAGCTCTGTCTTGTTTTGCTCAATTATTCCAAGAAGTTCTGCTTTGTCTTTCTCCGTTTTTTCATATAAAGCATAAAGCCTGCCAAGAATTTCTGCTTTATCCTTCTTCATCTCCCCAAGAAGTTCAACCCTGAGACTACGCAAATCCTCTTTGGTGGCCACAACAGAAAAAATTTCAGAAAGCATCTCATTTTTTGTTTTATACCATGAAACTGAAACGCTTTCATTTATTGTTTCTTCAAAGGCATTAATAATCTTCAAGGCATCTTCCTTGTTATTAAAATTTCTTTCAAAAATTTCATAAACCTCTACAGATAAACGTCCAGGCATTTTTATCTCCTTTTAATAATTTAAGGCATCTTCGATTTATTGTCAAGAGACATTCACTCAAAAAATACCTCTTAAAGGAGAAACGAATAATGTATAAAAAATTTAAAAAAATTTTAACCTCAAAACTTATAATTTTTTAAAAATTTTTCACCATCATATCTTCCAAGATCATAAGCTGCCTGTAATCCATCAGGGCTTGTGTAATCCCATTTACCTATGCCAGGATCTCTTGAGGGTTGAACATAGACCCTTTTGGGGTCATTGGGAATTTTATCGCTTCGATATATACGTGACATAAGAATCAAAGTTTTACCAGAATCATTAACATCTTCCAGAGCAGAGACAGGAACATTATCAATTATCCCTCCATCAAGGGTTATTCTCTTATTATATCTCAATACTGGCACAAAGGGCGGTGTGCATGAAGAACATAAGATGAGATGAGCCACCTCCTCAGCGCTTTTACAGTCATTAAGCCTTGCAACTGTCCAGGTAAAACCAAGTTTACGAGCAAATTCAGGATGCACAGGATGTAGAGTATGCTTTTCTATTACATAGCTCATAAGGCCTACAAAAACCCCAGTCCTTGCACCAAGATAAAAAGGTGGATGTGCAAACAAAACTCTTACCTCTGGCCCATTTTTGAGCTTTTTTAAGGCCTTATTATCAAGTGTATTCAAAATTGTATTTTTATATATCTCATAATGAGGAAAAACTCTCTCTTTTCTTAAAATATTTCCTGGATAGAAATTTCTTTTATTTTTCCCTGTTGCCTCTTTTATAAGCCTGATCCCTATTGTTGATGTGCCTGTGGCAATCATGCCAGCCATTGCAGCTCCAGCACTGACTCCTGCAAAAATTTTTGGCTTTAACTTAAGAGCAGGAGCAACTGTGTCCCAAAAACCCACCTGCCAGAGACAGCGACTTCCTCCTCCAGATAATACTACTGATGAAAATTCACTCATTTCCCTTCCCCTTTATATATATCACAATTATAATTACTGGTTATATATTCTGGCGATATGGTATAGCAAAGTATATCGCTTCCCATTTCTTTAAAAATAATTATCCTCTCTCTATTATCAAAAATCCCTTTTATACAGCCATTCTTCTTAGACAATATAGCTGCTACAAATTCAAGATCCCCAAAATTCTTACCTTCCAAAGCTTTTTTTGGATGATAAATAACTACCCCGCGGCTATTGAGAACATAATAATATCCTTTAGAATTTTTATTTAGCAAATCAAAATTCACATCCTCTTTTTTTGAAACCTTTAGTGCTACCTCTGAAACATTTTGATCAACTGTGGCAAAATTTAAAGCACTGCTACAGCTTATAAAGAGCAACAAAGGAGTCATTAATAAAAAATTCTTTCTTTTCATGTTTTAATTCCATTTATTGCTCTTTTTTTGTCAATATTTTTAATTGCCATAACTGCTCAAGAAATGTTACAATTATGGCGAAGTTTATAGTATATTCAACTTATAGATGTTAATATGAAAAAACTAATATACATAATTTTATTTATATTTATAAATCAAGTTTTACTTGCCTCTGGTAAAGTATCCGCTGGCATTACTGTTGGCTATCAAAATGACGTTGGAAATTTTGATGAAAAATCAGGCGCATCTGTAGATTACCAGAACAATCTCTCCCTTGGTGGGATTTTTAAATTTGATATGGGATTTGTCTTTTTCAGAAGCGGCGTTGAATACTCCTACCCAATTGAAAAGGGTAAAATCAGAGACGGTTCAATTGGAAATCTTGAATATACAAAAATTATATTTTGGGAAGTCCCTGTATATGGTGGTCTTAACCTCACCATAAGAGACTATGGCTCACTTTATTTTGGAGGAGGAGGCTCCTATATTTTCGGTTATGGATATGTTGAGGGTGCATCAAAGAATAAAATTGATACTCAACTTTTTGGCACAGGATTTATAGCTGGAATCGAATCAGAAATATTTAACGATATGTCCCTTCTTGTAGAATGGGAGTATATGTCTGTGCGCAGTTCTCCTGTTGCATCAACTGGGACATATAAGGATGTCACTATAGATTACAGTGGAAACAGATTCCGCATAGGTTGCATTTATCACTTTAACAGATATGATTAAAAACATGAAGAGAATAATCCCAATAATATTTTTCATTTTGTGCTACAGTGAAGGCTTTGCCTCATCAATAGCTATTTCTCTAAAAGGAGGCTATAGTCCGGAGATTGGAGGCTCCTTTTATTCTCAATGGCAAAATCAAAATCTTGGAGTCCACGACGGAATCAATGATATAAATAGATCAAAAGATGGGATTGTAACATCTACAATAGAAAAGCCAATGGCCATATTGGGCGGATCCGAAATTCGCATTTCTGGTGAATCCATATATTTTAAAAGTGGGTTTAACTATGTTAAATCTTATCATGGAGGCAGCGGTTTCACCCTGAACAATTTTGGTTCTGGTGATGAGGCTGTTGAGGTCAAATACTCTCTGTGGTTTTTCTATGTCCCACTTACAGGTGGGGTTATAATTTCCTTCTGGGATGAGTCAAAGCTCTTCTTTGGAATAGGCGGAGCCTTCGCTTACGGCAAGAGAAGTGACAGTTTCAAATCAATCTCTACAGAACACAAAGCATCATTTCAGGGATACGCTTTGCCTCTTATGGCTGAGTTTGGAGGGGAATACCTTTTATCAGACCACATATCTTTATTTTGCACCATAACCTATATCAATGGCCAGAGCAATTCTATTGAAGATAACTCAGACTACGGAAGGATTGACTTCACATCATACTCTTTTTCTGCTGGAGTTTTATTTTACTATGACTTTTAGGAAGTTAATTATATGAAGAGATTCCTTTTGCTCATATTAACACTCTTGCTTTACACAGAGCTTTATGCTACAGGAACATTCAGTACAGGATTTTTATTTGCAGTTGATGGACAAAACGGTGCAATTGATAAAATACGCAATGACATCAATCACGATATGCGGCTTACTCAATACAGCGATCCTTCAGCATCTATAAACGAAATGGATGTAATATACTCACCATCTCTCAATATAAACTTTCGCTATTTCTACGATCGGTTGATGATGCAACTGGCCTGGGAATATTCTACATGCTTTTTTTTCAATGAAAAAGGAAGTATAACTCCATCCAGTGGAGATAAAAACACCATAGAACTAAAGTATTCACGCTTTACCTTCCCATTTACTATGGCTATTATTTTACCAGCATGGAATAACTCCAGATTTTTTATTGGCGGAGGATTAAACTTGAGTTTTATGATGCTTGAGGTCAACAAAAGCGATTACGCAACATTGACTCGCTTCCCCGACAAAAAAAATACATACTCTGGATATATACCTGGATTTCACTTTAAAATAGGTGCAGAGACTACTCTCTCCAGAAACTACTCAATTTCCTTTGAATACATAAAATATATGAGCAAAAACTTTACAGTAGAAAGCGACAACGGCAACTCAGAAATTTATATAGGACTTAACTCCTTTGAGATTGGAGTTGGGATAAATTATAATGTAAACTCAGGTATATAATTTAATGGCTATATTAAGCTTAATATTTGTTGCAGGAACATTTGCTGGTAGTTTCTTTTACACTCTTGCTCTTAGATATATAGAGGGCTCTTTTAAGTCAGATCCCTTTAAGGCACTATTTTCAAGATCAAAATGCAATAATTGCAAAAATCCTCTTGGCATTGTCTCACTAATACCCATTGTGGGATACCTATTAAATTTTGGAAAATGCAAAATCTGTGGGGCAAGGATAAGCATAAGCTATCCTCTGTGGGAAATATTTTATGGGCTCCTTGCTGTTGCAGTATTTTATATTAAAGGAGTAAGCCTCTTATCCTTGTTCATATATCTTATCTGCTCGGTTGTCACTGCCCTTGCGATAGTTGATTACAGGACAATGATTATACCACCATCTCTTGTACTTCTTATTGTAGCCCTGTCAATTTATCCAATATCAAAATCAGGGGATATAGCTAATAACTTTTATGGATTTCTTTTACTCTCAATTTTTTTTCTTCTGATGCTTTTTATATTCCCAGGTGCCTTTGGTGGAGGCGATATAAAGCTTTATATGGCAGCGGGTTTTCTCCTTGGTCTTGAGATGAGCATAGTTTTGCTTGAAATATCACTTGTAAGTGGAGCGCTTTTTGGAACAATCTATGCATTATTAAAAGGAGGAAATTTCCGGCTAAAAATTCCCTTTGCACCTTTCATAGCCTTTGGAATAATTATTACCTTGCTCTTTGGAGATACAATTCTGCTTTTTTACTACAGATCTTTCCTGTGGTAAAAGCCTATTCTAAAAAAGTTCTATTATTCCCTTGCCCTCTGGTTTTTCTATCACACCTCTTTCTGTAATTATTGCAGTGATATTTTTAGCTGGAGTCACATCAAAAGATGGATTCTTTATCTTTATACCCTCAGGGGCAATCTGAACATTACCTATATAGGCAACCTCATCAACACTTCTCTCTTCAATAACAATATCATCTCCTGTGGGGGTATCGGGATCCAGTGTAGAGATAGGCGCTGCCACAAGAAAAGGTATTCCATGCTCCTTTGCAAGAACAGAATGGCTGTAGGTGCCTATCTTATTTGCAACATCTCCATTTCGTGCAATGCGATCTGCTCCTACAATAATCTTTTTAATTGTGCCATTTTTCATAAAATATCCAGACATATTATCTGTAATCAAAGTTACAGGAATGTTATCTTTTAATAACTCCCAGGTTGTAAGCCTTGCTCCTTGAAGATATGGTCTGGTTTCACAGGCAAAGACTTCAATTTGCTTACCCTCTTCAATTGCAGCACGTATAACCCCGAGGGCTGTTCCGTACCCTCCTGTTGCAAGAGCTCCAGCATTACAGTGAGTCATAACAATATCCCCATCATCCAGGAACCGTGCACCGTTTTTACCCATCTGCTTATTGGCAGCAATATCCTCTTCAAGAATCTTAATAGCCTCAGTTTCTAAAGCGCTCTTGATAACATCCAGATCCCTTGCAGATAATATAAGAGACCTCATCCTATTGATAGTCCAGAAAAGATTAACAGCTGTTGGTCTTGTGGAAGCAAATAAATTTAGCACCTTTTCCATCTCTTCCTTAAATTCCTCAAGAGACTTAGCTGTAATAGTTTTTGCAGCAAGAGCAATACCCATTCCAGCAGTTATACCAATAGCCGGTGCTCCTCTTGTTTCCATGCTCTTTATGGCATAAGCAACATCTGTATAATTTTTGTATGTATTATAAACCTCTTTGAGAGGGAGCAATCGTTGATCTAAAATTGTTACAGAATCTCCATTCCACTTAACAGCTTCCATATTTAAAATTTAACCTCTGCTTACCTTGTATTTTTTTAGTTTTATAGTATTACCCTTTTCATTCCATGAAACCTCATCCATGTGTATCCTTATTATGAGCAATCCTCTTCCACAATTTTTAAAAAAGTTATCTGGATCTCTTGGATCAGGTAAAGAATTATAATCAAATCCAGGGCCTTCATCTTCTATTTCATAATAGACATATTCTGGAGTGAATTCATAGGTTATTTTTAAAACTCTATTTTTAAAAGGCAATACATTTTTTCTCTTTTCAATCTCTTCGTTAAATTCCTTCATGCCACCACTTTCCCTGAGGGAGGAATCAATTTCATAATTCCCATGAAACATGGCATTTGAAATTGCCTCTTTAAGAGAAAGAGCAATATTCTCAGAGGTAGTATAATTAAAAAGACCAGCATCTGACAAATCCTTTGTAAGATTATAACATAAGGAGTTAATTAGATCAGGCTCATTGGGGACAATCAGCTTTTCCTTTACATAAACCTTATACTGTCCTAAGCTGTCTGTTTTTGTTTCCTGTTTGCGTTTGAGTATAGATTTAACAGAAGAAGCAAGATCATTTATATCAAAGGGCTTGCGAATAAAATCGCTTGCACCATAGCGAAGTGCACTGATAACATCCTCAACGTTTCCATGGCCACTCACAATGAGAACAGGCACAGGATTTTCAAGACTATTCACCTTTCGCAAAAGCTCAATGCCATCCATTTTTCTTAGTTTAATATCTGTTATAAGCAAATCAGCAGGGCCTGAATCTGACTTTAAATAATAAAGAACATCCTCACCCTTTTCAAATGAAATAACATTAAACCCCATACGAGAAAGCTTTTTTTGTATGGTAAAGCGAACCACCTCTTCGTCATCTACCACTAAAACTGTAGGAAGCCGGTTTTCTGCCACTAATTTTCACCTTCTATATTTTTATTATTTGATTTTCCATTTCCAAGAATAAGATGGCCCATCTTATCCCTTTTGGTTTCAAGATAAAATTTATTCTCCTGGCGAGGAGGTATTTCTATTGGGATTCTTCCTGTAATCTCAAGTCCATAGCCTTCAATGCCAATGATTTTCTTAGGATTATTTGTCATGAGCTTTATCTTTGTAAGCCCCAGATCTACAAGTATCTGAGCGCCAATGCCATAATTTCTAAGATCAGAAGGGAAACCGAGTTGTAGGTTCGCTTCAACTGTGTCAAGACCCTTATCCTGAAGATGGTATGCCTTAATCTTATTGCCAAGGCCGATGCCCCTTCCTTCCTGCCTGAGATAAAGTATTACACCAACTCCTTCTTTTTCTATATATTCCATAGCCCTATGAAGTTGAGAACCACAATCACACCTTCTTGAGCCAAAAACATCACCGGTGAGACATTCAGAATGAACCCTTACAGGCACTTCTTTTGCTCCTTCAATGTTTCCCTTCACAAGAGCAATATGAGTTTTATCATCCACATCGGATTCATAGGCATATATTCTGAAGTTGCCATAATCAGTTGGCATCTCAGCTTCTGAGACCCTTCTTACAAGCTTTTCTTTATGCTGCCTGTATTTTATTAAGTCAGAGATCGTTGCAATCTTTAAGCCGTGCTTTTGAGCAAAAACATCGAGTTGGGGTCTACGAGCCATTGTGCCATCTTCGTTTAAGATTTCACAAATAACCCCAGCGGGTTTAAGACCTGCAAGTCTTGGGAGATCCACTGCGCCCTCTGTGTGTCCTGCTCTAACAAGAACTCCCCCCTTTCTTGCAGCAAGAGGGAAAAGATGACCGGGTTTGCGCAAATCCTCTGGCTTTGTATTATCATCAATTAATACCTGAACAGTTTTTGCTCTATCATGGGCAGAGATTCCTGTGGTAGTCCCTTCCTTTGCATCTACAGAAACAGTAAAAGCAGTTCCATACTTATCCGTGTTATCCTGGACCATAAGCTCAAGACCAAGCTTTGCTACTCTGTCCTGTGTGAGAGGAACACAGATGAGGCCTCTGCCATACTTTGCCATAAAATTAATCACCTCCGGGGTGCAAAATTCTGCAGCAATGACAAGATCCCCTTCATTTTCCCTGTCTTCATTATCAACAAGGATAATCATCTTTCCATTACGAATGTCTTCAATAACTTCAGGAATTGTGCTTGTTTTCATGGTGTGTCTCCAGTTAAATATTTTGTAAATTTACTGGAAAAGAGTATAAGAAAGCATCTGCTCAATAGGTAATCAAGCTACAAACTCTCTTCCATCCGGACTATAACCGTCGGCTCCGGAATCTCACCGGATCTGCTGACCCTGATAACAGGCGCTCGCGGGCTTTCCATAAAGGATAACCGCCGGTGGGGACTTCCACCCCGCCCTGAGAATTAATACCATATTTGAAAGATAAGCTTTTCTGTCAATGATTCTTTTTGAAAAAATTGATAAACAAAAAAATAAGGTTGATTTTATAATCCTGTAATACTAATTTTAAGAGAGCTTAGAATTTTAAATATTTTCAAAATAACCTTATAAACTATAGCAACCTAAAGGTGTGAGATGGTCATAGAGCAGATCTTGGTAGGACACATGAGAGTTTTTTGTTATCTCATAGGGGATGAATCTACAAAAGAAGCTATTTTAATAGATCCAGCTTTTGATTTTGACAAAATTCTATCAATGATAGATCTCCATGAATTCACTGTTACAAAAATAATAAATACCCATGGACATTTTGACCATATAGGTGGTAACAGATATTTTATAAAAAAAACAGGGGCAGAGATTCTTATACATAAAGAAGACCTTTGCTACCTTGAAAAGACAACAACCAGAATAGTGGACTTCCTCCGTTCAGGAAGAGAAACAGAGTATAATCTAAAAACTCTCAACGATGGAGATGTAATAGAATTTGGCAATTCAAAGTTAACAGTAATACACACACCAGGGCACTCCCCTGGCAGTATATGTCTATATGGTGAAGGCAATTTATTTACAGGGGATACTCTATTTACAGAAGGAATGGGCAGAACAGATATATCAGGTGGCAATTATCTGCAAATAATGAAATCCATCAAAGAAAAAATTTTACGCTTCCCTGATGAAACTGTAATATGGCCAGGCCATCATTATGGCAGATTCCCAATATCAACAGTAAAAGAGCAAAAGCATTATTATCTATAAAGTATCTATAAAGCTACGCCTCAATAACAACAAAGGCAACAGCATAGTCTCCATCATGGGATATGGAAAGATGTATTTTTTTACCTGCCATCTCATTTTCAAAAAACTTCCCACTAAAAAAAGGTTTGCCACTACTATCATTTAAAACAGAAATCTCTGTCATATTGAATCTATGTTCTGTTGCTTTGGCTAAAGCCTCCTTGGCTGCAAATCTTCCTGCTATATACTCTTCTTTTTGAACAGAGGGAATATTTTTTATCTCCTCAGAAGATAATATTTTTTTTAAAAATCTATCTCCATATTGAACAAAGAGCTCTTCTATTCTTATAATCTTTACAAGATCAATACCGGTGCCCACAATCATACATTAGCCTCAATATTTTTCAAAATATCAACAATCTCCTCCCTTGTTACAGCAGAAACAAGAGAGCTTCTTATCTTTGCAGCATTCTTTGTGCCATGGATATATCTCACAAGGTGTTTTCTCATGAGGTTGATTCCATAAGTGCCATATTCCTCAATCATCAAGTCGAGATGGCGAACTATAACAGAAACAAGCTCATCCACAGAAGGAGTATAACCGGAAAAGATCCAGGGGTTTCCTATAGCTCCTCTACCAATCATAACAGCAGCACATTTAGAAAACTCAAGCCGTTCAAATGCAGCGAGGTATGAGTTTATATCGCCATTGCCAATTACAGGAACAGAGGATTTTTCTACAATCTCTTTTATTATATCCCAGTTAGCATTCCCACCATATTGCTGAGACTTAGTCCGTCCATGAACAATAATAAAAGAAACCCCAGCCTCTTCAAGAGCCTTAAGGACATCAAGATAATTAAGACTATCTTCATCCCAGCCGATTCTTATCTTTGCAGAAACATTCAAAGGAGTTGCAGCTACCACTGATTTTATGATCCTGTAAATTAAATCAGGATCTTTAAGCAAAGCTGCACCATTACCAGATCCTGTTACCTTACGTGCAGGACATCCCATATTTACATCAATAAAATCAGGATTAAGTCCTGTTACAGCCTCTGCAGCTCTTGCCAGTGTATATGGATTATTACCAAAGATTTGAATACCTAAGGGTCTTTCTGCCTCAGAAAATTTAAGCATGGAAAAAGTTTTCTCACATCCTCTTACAATACCTTCACTGCTGATGAGCTCTGTCATGGTAAAGCCAGCACCAAATTCACTTGATAGTTTTCGAAAAGGAGAATCAGTGTATCCTGCAATAGGAGCAAGTACTAACGGGCTTTTTAGTTTGAGTTTTCCTATTTCCAACATGGTTTTACCTTTTAGCATCAAGAACAAATGCAAAATTTTAAAAGGTCCATGTCAAGAAAGTTACATGAGAAGAAACTGGAAAAATAAAAAAATAAAAAAATAACAAAAACTTGATAATTATTACTTATAAAATTGACAGGAAGTGAAATAAAACAAAAATAGCCCAGAGAGGCTAAAATGAAAGTAAATATTAAAAATATATTTTTCGCTGCATTGATTTTTAGCTATCCATTGCAAAGCTATGGGGAAGAATCCCTTGAAGGAAAATTGGAAAAATCCTATAGCAATTGGAAAAAAGATGGGATAACTCATTATTTAATCAAAACAAACTATAGCGCCTTTAGCCCCCTCTCTGGTCTATGGGAGATAGAATTTGGCAGTGGAAAGGTTTTATCAGCAAGATTAAATTCAGAAAAAAACTCAAATCTAAAGATAGCTTTTCGCTTTACCATGGATGGTCTATATCAAATGGTAGAGAAAATATATGCAAAAGGAAAATCAGCTCAAAAAACAATTATTGTTGAATATGATGAAAAAACTGGTTATATTAAAAGAGTAAGCGGAATTATTGAAGAGATTTCTGTAAATCCGCCGAAAAAGGATACTGGTTTTTCTATAGAGGTAATTGAATTTAAGCCATATAAAAAATAGAAAAGAGACATGAATATGATACGTTACATTTTAACAATTTTCTTTATATTAGGTGCCATCTCTATAAAAGCAATGCCACCTCATCCAGATCTGGACAAAAAGCTAAAAGATAAAGGACAGACATGGATAGATACAAGAGCAAAAGCCCCTGAGGATTTCCTTGTATCTGAAAGTAAATCCACACCTCAAAAAGCAGCTGTAATTCAGGGAAGTTCATCAGCCACAGTAAGAATACCAGTCATCTTTGTGGTATATGGAACTCCATACAGCGCCTCAAGTGACATCTACTCTTTCTTTAAAAGAGATAAAGACAAATTTCAATATATGCTTGTTATTTTAACAATTACGCTTTTACTGATTTTTGCCAGCAAAAAGGCTAAGATTAAATTAAAGCCTGCTTTTGGATTACTTGCCATTGCCACTATTACCATGTTTGCTTCCTGCGGCACAGAGGATGTAGATGATGAGCTTGATTTTCCCACAGATATATCTCTCTATGATAGAATGCTCAATGGAACAGATAACTTCACACTATCAGCCAGAAAATACTTCTCTGACATGTCAAATGGGAATCTAACAGTTCATTTTGACTTTTATGGGCCTGTAAAGGTTTCAAAGCCATGGTATTATTACGGAGAAAATACTGGTGCTCCAGGAACAGATGCTCATCCTGGAGAATTAGTAAGTGAGGCTATCAGACTTATGGTTGCAAAATACTCATCAACAGATTTTAGTATATATGATTCAAACAAAGATAAAAAGGTTGATGCAATAATTGTTATTCACGAAGGACCAGGGGAAGAATTTGTAGGAGATCCAGATACTATATGGTCCCATGAATACGATCTCAATTCTGCAAAAGTTATGTATAAAGATGGATATGGCCCTATATATACTGACGGAGTTTACTTCAACACCTATACAACAGTGCCCGAATACAACTCAACACGGGGAGAATCTACAATTGGTGTATTCTGCCACGAGCTTGGCCACGCCCTTGGGCTTCCAGATCTATATGACACAAGCAACCAGACTTACGGGGTTGGAGATTTCAGTCTAATGGGAACTGGTTCATGGGGAGGAACCCCCGCAGGCTCCCTTCCAGCTCCACTCCTTGCATGGGAGAGATATTATCTTGGAGGAAGCAACTGGATTACAGTAACAGAGCTGACATCTTCTTTGAATGACAAAGAAATAAAAAATATAGAAGAGTCACGGGAAGTTTTTAAAATAATGTTAGATAATACCACTGATGAAAATCAATATGTCCTACTTGAAGGGAAAAAAGCCTCCTCTTCTAATGAATGGTATGTTCCAGGCACAGGAATACTAATTACCCATATTCACGAAGGAGTAATAACAAAAAAGATTTCCTCCAATACGGTAAATTATAGCTCAACGAGAGTCCATGGGATAAATATAAAAGAAGCAAGTGGCACAGATTTGTGGACTAAAGCAAATAAAGGAAATGCAGCAGATATTTATACCTCTGGAGGAATAACTAATATTCCAAAATATACAGACAACATAACCTATACCCTAAGCACAACAGCTACAACTAAATCTATTTCAGATATTCAAGTGGGGGCAACTATGACCTTTGATTATACCCCATAGTTTATGGTTAAAAACTTATAAGATGAGCAAATAAAAAAAGACACTTAAGTGTCTTTTTTTATTTTATTTAACCCCGGCAGCGTCCTGCTCTCCCACACAGCTACCCATGCAGTACCATCGGCGATGAGAGGCTTAACTTCTGTGTTCGGAATGGGAACAGGTGTGACCCTCTCTCTATAGCCACCGAGGAAATGTTTCCTTAGCGTTGAACAACAAATAATTTATACTGCCTTTTAAGTCAATAATTTTTTAAAAAAATTTTAAAAAAATTATTTTGCATCTATCCATTTCATCATTTTTCGCAATTTAGCACCAACTTTTTCTATCTGATGCTCCTGCTCTTCCTTTTTCTTTTTGTTAAAGAATGGACGGCCATCCTCATTTTCCTTGATCCAATTTTTAGCAAAGGTTCCATCTTGGATCTCTTTAAGGATCTTTTCCATTTCTTTCTTTGTTTTATCTGTAATGATCCTTGGACCGCTTACATAATCTCCATATTCAGCTGTGTCAGAAACAGAATATCTCATGTAGTTTATTCCACCCTGATAAAAGAGATCCACTATAAGCTTAAGTTCATGGAGACACTCAAAATAAGCAATTTCTGGCTGATAGCCAGCATTTACCAATGTCTCAAAACCAGCTTTAACAAGGTGAGAGACTCCACCACAAAGCACTGTCTGTTCGCCGAAGAGATCTGTTTCTGTCTCTTCTTTAAAAGTTGTTTCAATAACACCTGCTCGAGTTGCTCCAATACCATGGGCATAAGCAAGAGCATATTTCTTTGCCTTTTTAGAAGCATCATTATGTATCGCAATAAGCGCTGGAACCCCACCACCCTTTACATATTCACTTCTAACAAGATGCCCTGGCCCCTTTGGCGCTATCATGATAACATCAACATCTTTTGGCGGCTCAATCCTCTTATAATGGATATTGAAGCCATGAGAAAAAACAAGAACCTTGCCCTTTTTCATAAAAGGCTCAATGCTTTCCCTGTATATCTTTTCCTGAATATGATCAGGAACAAGAATCTGAATGAGATCAGCCTTTTCTGCAGCTTCCTTTGCTGTCATAGGAGTAAAATTATGAGACACAGCCAATTTATAATTAGGGCTATTTTTAAGTTCTGCAACTATAACATTGCAGCCACTGTCTCTTAAATTTTGAGCCTGAGCATGACCCTGGCTCCCATAACCTATCACTGCAATTGTCTTGTCTTTAAGAATGCTTATGTCGGCATCCTTTTCGTAATAAATTTTTGCCATTGCTATCTCCTGTTATTTTTAAATTTCACTACTCTCTCTCTTTTAAAATGGAAACAATGCCAGTTCTCATAGACTCTTTTATTCCATAGGGAGTTGTAAGCTCAATAAATCTATCTATCTTTTCAGAATCGCCTTTCACTGCAAAGGTAATACTCTTTAAAGAAACATCTGCAACCTCAGCAGAAAAAAGTTCTCCAATCTGAAGAATCTCCCCTCTCTTTGCAGCAGGGCAATTTACCTTTACAAGAGCAAGCTCCCTGTGAATTGCAGGCTGCTCTGAGTGATCTGAAACCTTTATTACATCAATAAGCTTATTGAGTTGCTTTTTCACCTGCTCAATTATGCGATCATCTCCTCTGACAACAATTGTCATTACAGAAATGTCATCATGTTCTGTTCTGCTAACAGATAATGAATCAATATTATAGCCACGGGCAGAAAAAAGACCCGCAACCCTTGCAAGGACACCAAATTTGTTTTCTACTTTTACAGAAATTACATGCTGACTCATATATTTACCTATGCCAATTCTCTCATTATAGTATCTTTGATGGTTTTACCAGCAGGCACCATTGGATAGACATTCTCTTCCCTTGAAACGTGGAAATCAAGTATTATTGGTCTATCTGTTATTTCCAGAGCCTTACGTATTGCAGGGACAACATCTGCCTTTTCTGTTATTCTCATGCCATAACAGCCATAAGCATCCGCAAGCTTTACAAAATCAGGGGCAAAGTTTATGCAGGTATGAGAATATCTCTTTTCCCAGAAAAGCTGCTGCCATTGCCTTACCATACCAAGAAATCCATTATTTAGTATTGCTACAATTACTGGCAGTCTATGCTGAGCAGCAACTATCAACTCCTGAATATTCATCTGGATCGAGCCATCTCCTGCAATATCAAAAACACGCCTATCTGGTCTTGCAAGCTGCACACCTATTGCAGCAGGAAGCCCAAAACCCATAGTCCCAAGACCACCGGAAGATATAAAAGTTCTTGGCTCTGTGTATTTATAAAACTGGGCAGCCCACATCTGATGCTGACCTACCTCAGTTGTAATAATCGCCTTACCTTCTGTTTCTTTATAAATTTGCTCAATAACATATTGAGGCTTAATCTCATTCTCTTTATCCTCGTATTGCAAAGGATGATCTGCTTTGATCTTTTTAACCTCATCAACCCATTCTGCAATATCAGGAGCTTTTACTTCTTTTAGCATTTCTCTCAGGATCCTTTTGCAATCACCAACTATTGGGACATCAACCTGAATATTCTTACTAACAGAGGCAGGATCTATATCTATATGAATTATCTTTGCATTAGGAGCAAACTCAGAGACCTTGCCAGTTACCCTATCATCAAAACGAGCTCCGATTGCTATTATAAGATCTGAATGGTGTATTGCATAATTAGCAAAGTAAGTGCCATGCATACCAAGCATCTCAAGAGAAAGGGGATCTGTCTCAGGGAAGGCTCCCATTCCAAGAAGAGTTGTTGTAATTGGTATACCTGTCCTTTTAACAAGCTCCCTCAACTCCTCATGAGCACCAGAAATTATAACGCCGCCACCTGCATAAATAACAGGCCTCTTAGAGGATTCAATAAGTTTACATGCCTTTGAAATCTGAATAGGATGGCCATCGTATGTGGGCTTATAACCTCTCAGTTGAACCTCCTCTGGATACTCAAATTTATGCACACTGTTTGATATATCCACTGGAACATCTATTACAACAGGGCCAGGTCTACCTGTTGTTGCAATGTAAAAGGCCTCCTTTATTATACGAGCAAGATCCTTTATGTCCTGGACTAAATAATTATGCTTTGAGATTGGCCTTGTGATGCCTGTAATATCAACTTCTTGAAAAGCATCATTTCCAATTAAAGCTGTAGATACCTGCCCGGTAAATACAACCAGAGGAACAGAATCCATGTGAGCTGTTGCTATTCCTGTAATGAGGTTTGTTGCACCTGGACCGCTTGTAGCTATAACAACTCCAGGTTTACCAGAGGCTCGTGCATATCCATCTGCTGCATGAATAGCTCCCTGCTCATGCCTGCTCAATATAAACTTCAAAGGAGCATGATATAATTCATGAAATATTGGAATGACAACCCCGCCAGGGTAACCAAACAAATACTCAACCTTTTCTTTAATAAGCGACTCTACAATTATCTGTGAACCCTTGATCTTCAATAGACTTCTCCTGAAAAAATAAGATAGAAATTTATCAGAAAATAAAAATATATATGTAATAGCAAGAAAAATTTTTAATTTAGCTATCCCCACAGAGTATATTTGTCAATTTTTTTTCTTTGTTTATTATAAAAGCTTGATTTCATCGAAACATAAATTCATATTTCCTATAAATTGTCTTTACAATAAAAATTGAGAGAGTCTATGAAAGAAATAGTTGATACAGTTTTCAAAAGAATTCTTTTTTATAATCAAAAAAACAATACTGATGCCATACCTCATTCTGATCTCTTTGCAAGAGAAATTTCATCTTTATATGGAATATCAAAAAAAGAACTGGATATTATACTGAACATACTCAAAGAATCTCACAAAATATTTATAATGGAAATAGCAAAAGAAGATCCAGGTAAAAATCTCGAAAAGATATCAGGCTATGTAGACGCAGATCTCTTCACAATACAAAGGCTAAGGGAAGTATTCTTTGATGCTCTTTCAAATGAATACGAAAGACAATACAATTCAAAAAAAACCGCCAACGTCATCATAAAAGAGTTAATCCCAAAATTGATGTATATCAACCACACTCCCATAGGAAAACTGCTCAACAAGACAATTATGCTTGATGAATACCAGCGTCACATAGAAAATAACTACAGAGAATTCACAGAGGAGTGGAAAGAGGAAAACTACAAAATACAGCTCTCAATTAATGAAAAACTTTTATTAAACTTAAAAAAAAATAATAAAAAACCAACTGAAGCAGAAGAAGCTGCTCAAATAGAAGAAGAAAAAAATAAGAGAGCTGTTGACTCTGAACTTCACAAAAAATATGAAAAATCAGAAGAAGATTATTCCCTTGATAAGATGATCCAGATCTATGGAGTAGATTTCTTCCTTAGAGTAAATTTAAGAAAATATAATTTTGCTATTATAGAAAAAGCAATTGATTCCCATATTCTCCATAGAAAACAGGATCTTTCTCTGCTTAGAGAAATGCTCAAAAACATGAGATTTAACTTTGAAAACGATCCAGAGATTGCAAACCACATGGACGAACTCATGAGCTTAGATCGCAAAGCAAGCAGAGCTATTTCTCTTGCAAAAAAATAAAAGATATAATGCTTGCATAAAAAGTTTGTCAATATAACCTTGGCTAAAATATATACCTTGAATAAAAAATTTTTAGTTGAATTTCCCAGATATATCACTTATATTATTTTGAAATGGTGATTAAATTTATGAAAATAATAAAATCCAATATTGCAATATTACTATTTATAGTTCTATTTTGCACTCCTTTACATGCAAGGGAGTTTCTAAATACTGTTTTGCATCTTAACTTTGGAGGAATGTATTCCTTTGCCACCAAAGGCGATATACTGGATGAAGAAGAACAGCAAATATCAACTGAATTTCCTGAAAGCAATAAAACATCCCATTACGAAACAGCATATTGTTTAACTCTTGATATAGTCCCAATGTCTCCAATAATTTTAGGCATGGAGGAGCATGCTATAAAATTTGGAGTCCGCACCTCTTACAGATTTCATTTTCTGGAACAGAGAGTAAAATCAGGTGATGAGTATTCAGGAACTCTTATGGATTACAAGTCGTGGATGATAGGCCCAGTAATTCACTATGCTCCTTATATAGGCGCATCTGATCTTAACTATGAATATACAGCAAATGGAGGCTTTACTTTCTATGCTCTTGTTGGTAAACTGGATGGCAATCTCACAGCCTTCCCTGCAATAAGGGATTACAAAGACATAGCCTATGACGATAAAACAAAAATAAGCGGATATAAATTCGATATAGGAGTAGGAGCAGAAATAGCTCTCTGTTCTCTAAACTTTGGAATGAATGTTTATTATAGTCAAAGCAAAATCAAAATGCAAGATCAGATATATGCCAATGCAGGGAAAGATGCAAAATTAAAGGAAGGATGCCTTGAATTATATGTTGGCATCCCAATTGAATACTTTATCGAGCCTTTTATACCAAGATTTTAAGGTTACTTAAGGCATTTGCTTGTATCTGTCATATACTCTTCAAGGGATATCTTCTTTGTAAAGCAATCATCTTTTATATATTTAAGGACGCTCAGAAATCTGTCTTTATCCGTATAGCCAGGAAGCACAGTGAGAGGTTTTTGATTTTTATCCCAAAACATTGTTGTTGGAAATCCAGTAGCACCAATTTCCCCCATAAAATTCATAGGGGTAAAGCTTTGACCCATGACAGAAATAGTCTCCCGACTTTTTTCAGGATTAATTTTTATGTTAATAAAGTTTTCATTCATAAACGATGATATCATGACATCAGAAAAAACCTCTGCATCCATCATTTTACAATATATACACCAATCTGTATAAAAAAACATAATCACTCCCTTACCCTCTTTTTTAGCAAGATCCATACCTTCCTGAACACCATACCACTTCACAGCGCCAGCATTTTTATTACTCCCAGAAGGAGTGCTATTGGAGCAAGAAAATGCGATAAAAATAAAAGTTAAAAGCAAAGTTTTTTTAAGCATAAT
>MWCI01000041.1 GCA_002069965.1 Spirochaetes bacterium ADurb.Bin218
TCCATTTGGACTTGCTCTTGGTGGTGGTTGCGAAGTTTGTCTCTGGGCAGACAAAATTGTTGCTCACAACGAACTTTACATGGCTTTAGTCGAAGTAGGTGCTGGTCTTGTTCCTGCTGGCGGCGGCTGCGTTCAGATGTGGAAGAGATTGAGCGAGTCTTCTGTAGTTACACCAACAGACTGGTTGGCAGTATTCCTCCAGGCATTCCAGACAATAGCTATGCCAATGCCTTCAAGCTCAGCTCAGGAAGCAAGAAAGAAAGGTTTCTTGAGACCACAGGATAGGATAGTTTTCAACAGAGATTATCTCATTGGCGAAGCTAAGAAAGAAGTTCTCAGAATGGTTGAAGACGGATATGTTCCACCTGCAAAAATGCCAATCAAAGTTATGGGCCACTATGCAATGGGTGCTGTGGATGCTAATATTCCAGATATGTTAGCTGGATTTAAGATTGCTCCTCACATCTCTACAGTTGTAAGAAGAGTAGCATACATCATATCTGGTGGCACAGCTCTTCCAGGTTCTGAAATTTCAGAAGACTACATGCTCTCACTTGAAAGAGAAATGTTTGTAGATTGCTGGAAGACTGAAGGTTCTCAGAGAATGGCTGAGCACATGGCTACTAAAGGTAAGCCTCTGTTCATCTAATTCTTAATTTACTTTGCAATAATCCTGACCTCTAATTTTAGAGGTCAGGTTAAAATTTTAGGAGGTTTTAAAATATATGAGAGAAGCATATATTGTTGAAGCAGTAAGAACTCCAGGATGTAAGAGAGGAAAAGGTCTCCTTGCACAGACAAGACCTGAGGACCTTCTTAAAACTGCTCTTGCTGGCGTTGTAGAAAGAGCTGGAATACCAAAAGAAGCAGTGGAAGACGTAATGTGCGGATGCTCTTTCCCAGAAGCAGAACAGGGGATTAACGTTGGACGTATAGGAACGCTCATGGCTGGTTTCCCAATAACATCTTGTGGTGCTACAGTTAACAGATTCTGTTCTTCTGGTCTTGAAGCTATAGCAATTTCTACAATGAAAATTATGGCTGGTTCACACCATGTTACAATTGGTGCTGGTCTTGAGTCTATGTCTACAGTTCCAATGGGAGGAAACCTTCCAAGGCCTCACCCAGAATGGTCAAAGGTTGACCCAACTGTTTACATGTCAATGGGTATAACAGCTGAAAACGTTGCAAGAAGATATAACGTAACAAGAGAAGATCAAGACTATTTTGCATATCATTCTCATCTTAAAGCTGCTGATGCTCAAAAGAATGGCTATTTCAAAGAAATAGTTCCTGTTGAGGCTTATAAATTCGAACCTCAACCAGATGGCTCATACAAAAAAGTAACTTACAAAGTTGACTATGATGATGGCGTAATAGCTCAGCCAGATCTCGAAAAAATGGGCAAACTAAGAGGAGCTTTCTCTGCTTCTATGCCTAATGTTCCAAACTCTGGTTCAGTTACAGCTGCTAACTCATCACAGACAACAGACGGTGCTGCTGCAACTCTTATCATGAGCAAAGAAGCAATGCAAAAATATGGTCTAAAACCAAAGGTAAAACTCCTTGGCTACACAGTTGCTGGTTGCAAACCTGATGAAATGGGTATTGGACCTGCAGTTGTTATTCCAAAGCTTCTAAAACAGCTTGGTATGACAATGGATCAAATCATCAAAGACGGCGTTATAGAGCTCAATGAAGCTTTCGCTTCTCAGTCTCTCTATTGCGCACGCGAACTTGGTATTGGAGATCCTAAATATTTTGAATTTGGCAGCAAAGATCTTATCATCAACCCAACAGGTGGAGCTATAGCTCTTGGACACCCACTTGGATGCTCCGGCGCAAAAATATTTGCTACACTTGTTTCTAATATGCAAAGACTTGGCAAAAAATATGGTCTTGAGTCTATGTGTATTGGTGGCGGTATGGGTGCTGCTGCTCTATTTGAACTCTGCGACTAATTTTTTGTTCAGATAAATTTGAAAAGCCGCTTCCAATGGAGCGGCTTTTTTTATGTCTCTTTTTTAACTGAAAAAATTTATAAAAATGTCGATAATTAGACTGAGTCTTTTAAAAATTTGTTGTAGCGAGGTGCTTATGAACAGACCAAAGGAAAACAAATGGAAAGCTGAACAGCTAAAGATATTTAAGGAGTATATAAAATCCTTTGCACCGGATTCTCCTGAATACAACAGAATTCATAGAGCTATTTTGACACTGGAAAATAAAATTTGACACTTCTGTTTCCTCTTAAAAATCAAAAAAATGTTGAATTACCAGCTAAATGAGTTAAAATAGCCCACTGAGAGGTTATAATGAACGAAAGGCCTTCATGGGATAGCTACTTCATGAAAATTGCAGAAGATGTTGCCACACGCTCCACCTGTCTGAGACGGCAAGTTGGTGCTGTCATTGTAAAGGATAAACGAATACTTACTACTGGATATAATGGTGCACCATCAGGGATAAGCCATTGCACAGAAGAGACATGCTTAAGGACAAAATTCAATGTCCCAAGTGGCCAGAGACATGAACTCTGTAGAGGCCTCCATGCTGAGCAAAATGCAATAATTCAGGCTGCATATTATGGAGTTTCTGTCAAAGGAGGAAAAATTTATGTTACTCACCAACCATGCTCTATATGCACAAAAATGCTAATAAACAGTGGAATTGAGGTTTTTATTTATAGGCACCCATACTCTGATCCCTTAGCTGATGAGATGGCAAATGAGGCAAATATTAAAAGGATAATTCTGGAATGAGATATATAAAATTCTTTGCTTCTATAAGTCTTTCCATAATGCTTGCCCTACCCCTCCCTGCTATTTCAAAGGAGGATGAACAATTCCTGAAAGCTCAAAAATACTTTTTCCAGAAAAAGTTTGAAATGGCAGAATTGCTTTTGCAGGAGGTAATAAAGTCAAATCCAGAAAATGCTCTTGCATACTCATACCTCGGTGATATTTACTTAAAAAAGCAATTGTATGATGGCGCACTTAACTTATACAAAAAAGCCGTTGATCTTGACCCTGGCAACGCCCTCAATCATTTTAGAATGGGACAGGTTTATTATTTTAAAAAAATGGGGCATGAGGCTTTAGAAAGCTATCATAAGGCTTTAGAGCTTGACAGTAAACTGAAAATTACCTATTACCAGATTGGACTCACATACCTGATGCTACTGCGAGATAAAGAAAAAACAGTAGAAAACTGGGAAATATACATAAAAGAGGTTCCAGAGGATCCACAATATGAAAGCATAAAGCGTGTTATTGCGCTCCTTAAGGATCCTGATTTCAAGATCCCACCTGCAGATAGCGAGATATCCATAGAGGAGGCTCTTCTACTGGGAGGTGCTACACTTGATAAAAAAGAAAGAGAAACTGAAAATCGCAAAGCTGAGCATGAGTCTAAAAAATCAAAAAAGACTTTAGAAGACATTTATATAGATGATGATCTTTAATTTCATGGAGGATCTATGTATTACTACAACGACAACAGAGTAAAAATCGCTGCCATAGCTGCTGGTGCTCTGGTAATTGCAGCTTTAATATTTTTTTTGTTTATCAAAAAAGATCCAGCCTCTGAGATTAAGGATCTTAGATTAAAGCAAATTTCTCTCTATGAGGAAATACTTGCAACTGATAGCAACAATATTGACATTATGCTAAAAATTGCTGAACTATACAAATCCTTAGGTGACTATGATAAGGCCATTGACTATTACAAAAAAATACTTACCATTGATCCAGAAAACTACAATGCTCTCAATGGACTTGGCCACACCTATGCTCTTAAGGGGGATTATGATAACGCAATTAAGATCTTTGAGCTTGCAAAAAAAAGCAGACCTGACAGGCCTATTGCATACAACAAACTTGGAAATGTTTACGACTCAAAATTAGAAGAGGAAAAGGCACTCTCGGAATACAAACAAGCCCAAAAAGTAGCACCAAGAGATCAGGAAAGCTACAAAAATATGGCAAACCAGAAGCTAAGGAAAGGAGATGTAAAAAGTGCCCTTGATATTATTGAAGAAGGTATAAAAAATAATCCCGGAGATGCTGAGGGATATTATAATTTAGGAACAGTATATCTCCACAACAAAAGATACAAAGATGCCAAAGAAAAATTCACAAAGGCAATAGGAATAAACTCAAAAGTTGGGAAATACTTTAAAGCTCTTGGAGATGCAGAACTTGGCCTTGGCAACATTGACAATGCAATTGCTGCATATAAAAAAGCCAATGAACTTGATGCAAGCGATGCCTACTCTGCAGAAAAACTTGGAGATATATATGCAGAGCGAAAGGAACTGGAAAAAGCGCTTGATTACTACAAAAAGGCTCTTCAATACAACAGCAAAGATGAGACTCTCAAAGATAAATACACTGCCATTTATGATGAGCTTGAAAAGAGAAAAAAATCTGTTGCAATAACTACGGCAAAAGAACCAGATAATAAAGAAAAAGAGCTATCACTGCCCATTGAAGAAAAAGGAAAATCCATAACAGACACTTCATTGGACACAACCTCTGAAAAAACTTACAAAGCAGCAAATAATAATGTATCAGCTGATGCCATCAAATGGAGGGAAATAGGGGATAATCATAGGAATAAGAAAGAGTATGATGATGCTGTGAAGGCATATAAAAAGGCTACTGAACTTGATAAAAACGATGACTACTCTTACTATTGGCTCGGCAGGCTTTATTTTCATAGGCAAATGTATAGTGAAGCAAAGGAGGCATTCCAGAAAGCTGTTTCTATAAATCCAAAAAATCCAGATGCCCACTACAGAATAGGGCTCATACAGTATATGGAGAATAACTTTAAGGGCTCAATCCAATCATTTAACAAGGCCATTTCTTATGATCCTGAACACTCAAAGGCCTACTATGCAAGGGGTCTGTCCTATCTCAAGGTTAATGATAAGGGAGGAGCTGTAAGTGATTTTAAAAAGGCCACGTCCCTTGATCCTAAGATGGATCGTGCTTATTTTAATCTTGGAGAGCTATATCTTGACTCAAAAAATTACAGTGAAGCTCTTACAAATTTTTCTAAGGATCTTGAGCTTAGGCCTAACAATACAGAAACCAATTTTAAACTGGGCGAAACTTATCATGAGATGAAAAATTATAGCAATGCTGCCACATTTTATAACAAGGCTATTGAACTGGATAGAAATCACTATCAGGCTTACTTTAACTTAGGTCTTATAAAACAAGCTCAAAAAAATCACAGTGAAGCTATACCTTTATTTGAAAGAGCTGCTCAAATTAAGGGTGGAGATGCTGCCTCTTATTACGAAATAGGAAAAGCCTATGAGGGTCTCAATGATGACATGAGAGCCATTGAATACTACGAAAAGGCTATTGAAGCAAATCCATCTTACACAAACGCCTATATCAACTTAGGGAGGCTCTACTCTGAAAAAAAACTCAACGAGAAGGCTCTTGCTACATTTAGAAGGGCTGTGGAAACCTCTCCCCGTTCCTATGATGCACACTATAATCTTGCAAATGCCTATAGAGAAATGAAAATATACGATAAAGCTATTGAAGAATACAATACTGCGGCAGAGCTAAATCCAGTGGAATACAAAACATATTTTGCCCTTGGAATAGCCTACAGGGATCAGGAGAGTTATGAGAAGGCTGCAAGCTCTCTGGAAAAATCTCTGCAGATAAAAAAAGATTTTGTTGACGCCCACGAAGAACTTGGAATGATATATTACAGGAACTTGAAAAATAATCAAAAGGCTATTTTTCATTTTGAAAGAGTGCTTGCACTGAATCCAAATCACAAAGATGCTGATAAAATAAGATCAATTCTCAACATTTTAAAGGGAAACTAAATGAGACTTAAGAATATATCTTTTCTTCTTCTGCTATTCTCATGCTCAACAACTCAATTGCCTGATAATTTACAAAATGATTTCAAAACATCAGGTGCACTGGGGGATAATTGCTTTCAGGCAGTGATAAAATATCATCCGGATAAAAACGCTCAAAGCCTGCATGATAGAAGATTAAGTGCATTTATAAAAGCAAAAGAAAATCTATTAACAGAGGCTGAAAATCAGATAATAAATTTCTACATCAAGACAAAGAATTCTGATGGGAATTATAGTAAGCAGTTAAAGGATTTTGCAGAGGATATCTCAAAGAGCGGTAAAATTGAACAGGAGTTTTATCTCCCAGATGATTCAGTTGTACTCATTTATAGAATTTATAAAGATGGGATAAAAGAAAAAATACTTTCATTTTAAACCGATTTGTTTTGCTGATTTGATTTTTTGATTTAATATTCCGATAATCTTTACAGAAAAATTCTTTATTTTATAAAATATTTTAGATAAAAAGAGGAAATCATGATAAAAAAACTTTCCACAAGCACACTCTTTGCCTTATTTTTAATTATCCTCCTATCACCATCATGTTCCAAAGAGCAACAGAAGATTGATAAAAAATCGCAACAACTCTCTCACACAGAATTAACTGAGCTATATAAAAAAACAGGGTGGATCTCAGATAACACATACAGAACAGGAATTTATATCATAACCAATGAAGAATTCAATTCCAACAGTAAAGATACAATAAAAGAAAAAATTGCAATAGAAGCAGAAAAACATCTACATAGAGAACTCAATCCATCCTTTAACAGAAATATCTCTGCAAGGATTAAGATTTTGATGGCAAATAATGGAAAAATAATATATGCTGGCGAAAGCTCTATGCAAAGTCATGTTTACATCTACGAAATAGAAAAAAATAATCTAAAAAAAGAATTCGATGATATAAAAAACATGAAGTAAAGAGGTCTTTTTATGAAAAAAGTTTATATATTACTACTTTTTATCATCTTTTTATCCCCTGCCTTTGGTGAAAATCTTAATCATGAACAAAACAGTGATATTATAAAAATTCTAAACTACTGCAGTGGGCAGACACGAGAAGAGGCAATTCATATAATAAACTACATTGATGATACCTATGGCAAGCTATATGAAAATCTCACAAACAATGGAAAATTTACAATTTACTTTGGACCAGCTCACGGTAAAGATGAATCCGGGCAATGGCGTGGAATAACTACAAACCGTATTGGGATAAGTGGCCTCCCGGAAGAATATTATTCCATGATATATTCAAGAAAACTATACTCTCTGCTAAAAGGAAATAAATTCATTGAGGTTGCAGCAGCACCTTACTACAAAGATGTTCTGGAAGGCAAAAACGACTCTTACCATTATATGAAGTTTACAGATGTAGCCAAAAATGCCTATGAAGCAAAGGCCTTCATGGTTGTTGAAATGCACATGAATAATGTATCTGTTTTTGAAAAAGCAGATGGGTTGGTAAATATGCCGGGGATTCACATGGTAAGAGATTCTTCTGGGAAAAAGCTTTTAAAAAATATAACTGGAATATACTCTGGCTTTTTAACACTCTACAATAAATATGATGCAAGCGGGTTTTCCCAGCAATATGCCTTAAATATTCGCAATGCCCTTGTTGCAAAGGGTTATAGTGCCAATGGATGGGAATATGGTGCTGTTGGAGACGATAGATTCTCTTATTACCTGCTGTTTCCAGTATCTGTAATTTATGAATGTGGATTTATCTCCCATCCTGTGGAGGAGAAAATGCTAAGAGACCCATATTATATGGATGGAATGGTTTCAACTCAATATGAAATGCTTCTAAAGACAATTAAAGATATTTACGGTATAGATATATCTGGAGAAAATGTTCTTGGCAATCCTAAAGACATATCTGAAAAGGTGGAACTTTTAAAACTTGCAAGGCTCATTATACACTTTATTCAAAGTGGTGATGTTGATGCAGCAACAGAAAGCTACAGAGCTATGAAAAAAATTCATAACTCCGCATCAAAGGAATACATAAGTTATTATGGAAATATAATTGAACGGGTTAACAGATCCGAAAGCCTCTATAAAAAAGGTATAGCTTTAAGCAAAAACAAAAATGCCAAAAAAAGAAGCAAAGCGCGACAATATTTTGTTCGGGCAAGAGATTGTCTCAATAGAAATGTAATGTATCAGACATTAAAAGAAAAATATAGTTATGCCATCTATGGAGAAAGAAAAAATGAGAATGCTATTGCAGAAAGAAGAACTCAAAGAAATATATCCTATTCTTCTAAAGGAGTGTCTGCTTTTTCTGCCACACCATCCTCTATTACAAAGCCATTTGTAATTTCCCTGAGTCATGGAGAGACCCTTGAACATGCAGTTGCAGAGGCTCTGGATGCTGATCAAAATATAATTGAAAAACTTGTCTCTGAAATGGAAAACTACAAAAAGGTAAAAGTTGTGAAAGTAAAAAAATATTCAGCCAGAAAAAAGAAAGCTATATGGACATGGGAAAAAATTCGAGAAGATTTTGAGTTTACACCTGGACTTTATGTTGTATCTCTTGACAAAAAACTTAATGTTATTAAAGCAGAAAAAGTATCTGCTGTATACCTTGATCCGCACAGATACCAGAATCAACAATATTTGAAGAATTCATACTTTGCAGCAACAGAGAAAGAAAAAGATCTATAATAAAGGCAAATGGTCAGGTAAGCCCTACAACTTTTTTGGCGATTACCTGAGTGGAAAATACAATTGCCGTGTTTTAAAGCTCCCAATTGATGCCGGGCTTTCCTGTCCCAACAGAGATGGAACTATTGGCACAGGGGGATGTATTTTCTGTGGAGAGGATGGTTCTGCCTCTCCTACTGCTCGTCTCTCATATACAATTACAGATCAAATGACAGATGCACGCAATACCTTCAAGAGAGGCAATATCCCCACCAAATACATTGCCTACTTCCAGGCCTGGACCAATACATACGGGGATATACAGCGACTTAAAAAACTATATGATGAAGCTGTTTCTTTCCCAGATGTTATTGGTCTGATGATCGGAACAAGGCCAGATTGTATAAACAAAGATGTTGTTGAGCTAATATCCTCATACAAAAAAGAAAATTTTGAATTGTGGATTGAGCTTGGCATGCAAAGCATTCATGACAAAAGCCTGAGATTCTTACGCCGCGGTCATTCTCACGCTCAAACGCTTGAGGCTATAAATATCATAAATCAATACAGCATACCTCAATGTCTTCACCTCATCATTGGAATACCTGGAGAGACATGGGAGGATATGATGGAAACAGCTCTTTCCATATCAAGACTACCGGTCCAGGGAGTAAAGATCCATCATCTCCATATAATCAAAAATACAGCCCTGGAGGTAATAGACAAAAAAGAACCTTTACAATTAATGACCTTAAAAGAATATGTCTCTGTTGTCTGCGACTTTATTGAAAGACTGAGGCCTGATATTCTTATTCACAGGCTGATGGGAGACAGGCCTGCGGATTCCCTCATAAAACCAAAATGGGGGCTGCACAAGGGAACTGTAATCAAGGCTATAGAGGATGAATTTGAGAAAAGAGTAACATGCCAGGGATTTTTTTACAATAGTGAGGAATTTTAAAATGAAAATAGCTGTGGCAATGAGTGGAGGAGTAGACTCTGCAGTAACTGCTGCTCTACTAAAAGAAGAAGGTCATGAGATTATTGGTATAACTGCAAGATTTTTGCCCTACAATGACATAAACGACCAGATATACAAAGCAAATGTAAATGATGCTAAGGCAATAGCAGAAAAACTCGGCTTTAAACATATTGAGGTAGATCTGGTAGATGATTTTTATCAAAATGTAATATCTCCCTTTTGCAATGAATATCTAAGAGGCAAAACCCCAAATCCATGTATAATCTGCAACAGATACATGAAGTTTGGTAAATTGCTTGATATTGCAAAAAATATGAATTGCCACCTAATTGCCACAGGACATTATGCCATAAAAAAAAATAACAACGAAAGATTCTATATATCTGCATCACCAGATGTAAAGAGAGATCAGTCTTATTTTTTATATATGATCTCACAGGAACAACTCAGATACACTATATTCCCCATAGGTTCCTATAGTAAAAATGAAATAAGAGAGATTGCTATACAAAAAAATATCCCTGTGAAAAATAAACCTGACAGTCAGGAAATATGCTTTATCCCGGATAACGATTATATCTCATTTATAGAAAAAAACACCTCAAACCTTCCTCCTCAGGGGCAGATAGTAGATATCTCAGGGAAAATAATAGGACATCACAATGGGATCTACAGATATACTATAGGTCAAAGAAGAGGCATGGGAATATCATCACCTGTTCCTCTATATGTAAAAGAGATTGACCCAGAAAAAAACCGAATAATTGCAAGCACAAAAGAAGAGCTTAATGTTTTTGGACTTGAAACAGCAAATGCCTTTGATATGAAGATGATAATAAGTGGAAAAATAAAAGCAAAGATAAAATGTCGCTCAACCCAAAGCCCCTTCTATGGAACCATAGAAAGGCACAATGACAGATTTCTTGTTCAATTTGATGAGCCTCAGTCAGGCATTTCCCCGGGGCAGAGTGCAGTTTTTTATGATGAGGGAAATGATGTCTTAGGAGGAGGAGTTATAGAAAAAACATTTTAACGCTCTTTTTTTTCTTCTGAGTGAGGATGGCACAGATCATATACCTCTTTAAGGCGCGCCTTTGTTGTATGAGTGTAAACCTGAGTTGTGGAGATGCTTTTGTGTCCAAGCAATTCCTGAACAGCTCTTATATCTGCACCGCGATTTAGCATCTCAGTTGCAAAGCTATGGCGCAATGTATGAGGAGTTAGTTTGGAGGAAAGAGAAGCATTCTTTGCGCGCTTTTCTATAATGCCAAAGATTCCCCTGACAGACAATGGTTTGCCATACTTATTTACAAAGATATTACCCTGACAATTGCCAAAGAGCTCCTCTCTTGCCTTAATATAATCTCTAAAGAAAGCAACTGACTCATCTGTAAGAAAGACCATCCTCTCGTAACCACCTTTGCCATAAACCTTAAGTTTTTTTTGTTCCAGATCAATATCCTTAAGCATAGAGCCTGCTATTTCCGAGATTCTACATCCAGTGGAATAAAAAAATGAAATAATGGCCTTATCCCTTATATCAAAAAAATCCTTCACCTCAAAAGAAAGAAGCCTGTTATACTCCTCAAAATGAAGGAATTTTGGCAGTCTCATCCCTTTCTTAGGGTAAGTGAGTTTCAATGATGGATTGGAACTTATGAGTTCACGCCTATGTAAAAAAGAAAAAAAAGTTTTTATTGAGGCAACCTTCCGTTCAATTGAAGACTTCTTCATCCCCCTGTCAAAGCAAAACTCCAGAAAACTTCGCAGATCACCTGTAGTAATTGTGTTAATATCCGGCTCGCCATCAATCAATGAAAGATCAAGCTCAAAGTATCCCTTAAAAGCATCTGGAACATTACCACAAAAAAAATCATATAGTTGGAAGAGATCCTTCTGGTAAGAAGAAATTGTATTTTCTGAACAATTTTTTTCATTCTGAAGATAGTCTACAAAGCGATCAACTGCCCAGTTCATTCCTCGTCTGCCTCTGCACTGTTTTCAATCCCTGGAGCCTCGTCAAGAAGCTCTATTTTGAAATTGCAGCTTTGATTAAGGCAAATGAGTTCCTCCCCCCTGCCTTTGATTTTGCGGACAAAGAGGAGCTTTCCACAGTTAGGGCAACCTCTCTCAGATGGGGTTTCCCTTGTGAGAAAATCACAGGAGGGATAATTGCTGCATCCATAAAAAGCTCCCTTACCACCTGAGCTTCTTTTAACAACATCACCATCACACTTTGGACATTTACCAAGTGGTAAAGATTTAGCATTGCGACACTCAGGAAAACCAGAGCATGCCAGGAAGAATCCAAAGCGCCCCAATTTTTTTATCATAGATCTGCCACATTTGTCGCATATATAATCAGTCTCCTCGTCAAGAACACCTTTAATCTCCTCGATATTGCTCTCTGCTCTATCTACAAGTTCCTTAAAAGGTTTATAGAATTCCTCAAGCATCTGAACCCAGTTAATCTCTGATGACTCTACTTTATCAAGCTTATTCTCCATCTCCGCGGTAAAATCCACAGAGACAAGAGAGGAAAAATTTGATGTCATAATTCCATTTACAATTTTGCCAAGCAAGGTAGGTACAAGTTGCTTTCCTGAGCGAACAATATAATACCGCTTGAGCAGGGTATCAATTGTTGGAGCATAAGTGGAAGGCCTGCCGATCCCGGATTCTTCAAGAAACTTTACTAAAGAAGCATCATTAAATCGCGGAGGTGGAGTTGTAAAGTGCTGCTCATATTTTAGATTCACTATATCCACCATATCCCCTTCTTTCAGCGGAGGGATTGTATTCTTCTCAGACTTATCTGGCTTTTCCACAATAGTAAATCCAGGGAATAAAACCTTGTTACCTGTTGCCTTAAACAAATAATCAGAGGCCTCTAAATTTACGGTAAGGGTTTCTGTAATCTCCGGGGTCATCTGACATGCAACAAAGCGCTTCCAGATGAGTTCATATAGTCTATATTGATCCCGTGTAAGATCATTCTTTATTGACTCTGGAGTGCGAGAAACATCTGTTGGCCTGATTGCCTCATGGGCATCCTGTGCACTTTTTTTTGCTCGATAAATGTTTGGCGAATCCGGTAAAAATTCAGGAGCAAAATTTTTTGATATATAATCTCTTGCCATTGCAATAGCATTATCAGAAAGCCTTGTGGAATCAGTTCTCATATATGTTATGAGCCCTACAGGGCCAAGACCTGTTATATCTATACCCTCATATAGCTGCTGAGCAACAAGCATTGTCTTTTTTGATGTAAAGCCAAGTCTGTTTGCAGCATCCTGCTGTAGTTTACTGGTTATGTAAGGAGCTGGGGCTTTACGCTTTCGTTCCTGTTTTTTTATCTCTGTAACAACAAATTGCTTACCATCAAGAGCTTTAACAACTTTCATCGTCTCTTCTTCATTGACAAGCTTAATCTTTTCATTCTTATAATGAGTCAAAGAGGCAGTAAATTTTTTTCCTTTAGATGAGCACTGAGCATCTATTGTCCAGTATTCCTGAGGGATAAATCTCTCAATTTCCTCTTCCCGATCGCATATAACCTTCAAGGCAGCCGATTGAACTCGCCCTGCAGATAATCCTCTTTTAACTTTTTTCCAGAGAATTGGACTTAAAAAATAACCAACAATCCTATCTAAGATACGCCTTGCCTGCTGAGCATTTACCAGATTGATATTTATATCCCTTGGATGAGCAACTGCATCTTTTACAGCCTTCTCTGTAATCTCATTAAATTCAATTCGCTTGATATTGCTATTTTTTGAAGAGAGGACATTGGAAAGATGCCATGAAATAGCCTCACCTTCTCTGTCAGGGTCAGTGGCAAGCAACACAGTGGAAACATTTGCAGCCTGTTTTTTAAGATCTGAAAGAATCTTTGACTTGCCCCTTATGGTTATATATTCTGGCTTAAATCCATTTTCAATATCAATGGCAAGTCTTGACTTTGGTAAATCTATTATATGCCCAACGGAAGATGATATTATATAGTCCTTACCAAGATATTTATTAATAGTCTTTGCTTTTGAAGGAGACTCTACTATTACAAGAGTTTCTGCTTTACTTTTTGCCATTTCTTCTCCAGGGAACAGATCAAAATATAAATTTTTGAAATCCAAAATAAAAATAAGTTAAAAAAATTTTAACTTAACTAATATATTGTACCTCCAGACATTAGCTATAGCCAAAAATATTTGTCAAATAATTCTTTAAAACACCACAAGAGTTAAAAACTCTTTTTACGGAATATTCTATTGCCTTTTCTTAAAATAATCCCTTCAATCTCCAGAGAAACAATAGCCCTTGTAACCTCATCAGTGCCAAGGGAAAAGGAGCGAATAAAATCATCTATATCAAAATCGCCCTTTGATAGATGAGATAAAATTAGACCCTCAACTTTAGAGTATTTACTCAAATCTACTGAATTTAAGAAGTCCCCATTTTCAGACTCAGCACAAACAGTTTCTTTTGCTGTTACAGAATCAAAAGAACAAGAATCTCCAGAGCTATTTGAATAAGACCTTAAAATCTCCATGATATCATCAAAATCTGATACAAGTGCAGCGCCCTCTTTAATAAGCTCAAGGCAGCCACTGTAGCCTTTATCAAAGGCATTGCCTGGACAAACAAGAAGCTCTCTATTTTGCTCAATAGCATATCTTGCTGTCATCATGGCACCACTATCTAATGGAGCCTTAACCACGATTGTTGCCACAGATAGGCCGCTTATTATTCTGTTTCTCTGAGCAAAGCACCATTTCTGACCAGCCACAATCCCTGGGGGATATTCAGACACAAGGCAGGAGCTTTGTGAAATTGAAATCATATGATAGAGATCTCTATTCCTTTGTGGATAAGTGGTATCAATGCCACCAGGCAACACTCCAACAGTAACTCCCTCTGCCTTTAAAGCTCCCAGATGAGCAAACCTGTCAATACCATAAGCCATCCCACTTACAATTCCATAGCCAGCCTTTGCAACTCCATAGGCTATTTTAAAAGCAATTGACTCACTTACTTTATCAGAATTCCTTGTGCCAACAATAGAAACCATTGGTAACTGGAGGTTTGCTCCCTGTAGGTAAAGCACTAAGGGAGGTTTATGAATTTCCTTTAAAAGAAGTGGATAGTTTTTATCAGAGAAGGTAATTATTTTAAAATTTTTCTTTTTACAGGTCTGGTATATCTCAGAAGCAGCAGACCATGGTTCACAGCCATAAGAGGCTGCAATATACTCAGGCACAGTAAGAGAATCAATGTCAAGGGTATTACAAATTTCTTTTGGAGGCAGATGCACTCTTTCATATAAGCCAAGTTTAGAAGGAGAAGAGAGAATTGATAAAAAAATCCAGTAAAGCGTATCATCCATAAATGCACCTCAAAAATATTATTTATAAGGTAAACGCAAAAATTTTATAGATTTTAAAAAATTTTTATCCAGATAAGCTAATTTTTATTAAATTAAATAAAGCGTTTGAAAATTCTAAAGGTGAAATGTAAAGGAAATGAATCACGAAGATAAATTAAATCAGCTCATTAAACTCAGTTCAGATATAAATACAGTGCAGGATATAGATATTCTCCTTGAGAGAATTTTATTTGAGGCAAGGAAAATCGCAGATGCAGATGCAGGGACCATTTACATCAAAGAAAATGATCACCTAATTTTTACTCATGCTCAAAATGACACTCTGCAAAGACGATTACAACGAGGTAAAAAACTCATATACTCAAATTTTAGATTGCCAATAAATGAAAAATCTCTCTCTGGATATGCAGCTTCCACTGGTAAAACAATTATAGAACAGGATGTATATAACATAAAATCCAGGCCTTACTCATTTGATCCAACATACGATAAAAAGGCATCATATAAAACAACCTCTGTTATGACAGTCCCTCTTAAAAATGAAAGTGGCAAAATTCTTGGAGTCATGCAAATTATAAATCCACTTACAAATTCTGGAGACATCAGATCCTTTAACGATGAAGACATACTCTACATAAATCACTTTGCTGGCATAGCAAGCATGGTAGTTCAAAAAGCTCAAATGACCAGGGCATTGATTCTGAGGATGATTCAAATGGCAGAGCTGCGGGATCCAAAAGAGACAGGTGCCCATGTAAACAGAGTTGCCTCTTATTCCGTAGAGATATATGAAGCATGGGCAAAACATCACAAAATAGATGAAAAAGAAATAGAAAAAAATCGTGACATTTTACGAATGGCTGCGATGCTACACGATATAGGTAAGGTTGCAATATCTGATTTAATACTAAAAAAACCAGCAAGGTTTACCCATGAAGAATTTGAAATAATGAAATCACACACTTACCATGGGGCAAAGATATTTATTGAGGCACAAACTAATGTGGATGAGGCTGCTCGAGATGTGGCTTTAACTCACCATGAAAACTGGGATGGGACAGGATATCCTGGGAAGATTGATCTATTTACAGGAAAGCCTCTAAATGGAAAAATTGAGCCTCTGGCTGGAGAGGAGATCCCTCTATTTGGAAGAATAACTGCACTTGCAGATGTCTATGATGCACTATCTTCAAAACGAGTATATAAAGATCCATGGGAAGAAAAGGAGGTATTTAAAGAAATAAAAGAATTATCAGGGAAAAAATTTGACCCTGAGCTTGTTGAAATTTTCTTTGAATTAACAGACATCATCAAGAACATAAGAGAAAAATATCCAGAAAGCTAATCCTTAAGTTCATTGAATATTATGGCAAATCTGTTGAGTTCACTTTCAAAGGCTTCAATAATCTCAGGATCAAATTGCTCACCAGATCGAGATAGAATATATTTAGCAGCATCTTCATGGGACCATGGTTCCTTGTATGGCCTCTTGCTCCTTAAGGCGTCATATACATCAACAACTGTAGTAATACGAGCAGACAATGGTATGTCTTTTCCTCTAAGCCCCTGGGGGTATCCTTTTCCATTATACCATTCATGATGGCTGAGCGTTATGGCGGCAACCATATCCATTTCCCTTTTGCCTTTAACTATATTGTAGCCCAGTATTGTATGGCTCTTCATTATTTCAAACTCCTCTGGTGTGAGTTTTCTCTCTGCAAGCAAAATAGAATCACTGATTCCGACCTTTCCAATATCATGTAATGGTGCAAAGACCTCTATGTCTTCACAATACTTCTCTGGCATACCAAGTTTGTTTGCTAAAATTCTGGCCAGAAGTCCTACCCTTCTCATGTGATTTCCTGTTTCATTATCTCTAAGCTCAGCAAGGGCAGCTATTGTCTGGTAGAGCTCAACTTTACTTTTATATTCTTTTTTTATTGTTGTTGTTATGTCTACAGGGAGTCCAATAAAACTTTCAGGATTTCCTCTGGAATCATAAATGGCATTAATAATTAGCTTAACCCATAAAAAAGATCCATCTTTCTTTTTATTTATAACAGTTCCATGCCATGTCCCAACTGAAGGATTTTTTATAGCTGCCCACATTCCTTTAAATATTTTATCATAGGCTTCTTTTGTATAGCCAAAGTTACTGTAGACCTCAAACCCAGGATTTAAAACACGGGGATTCTTACCAATTAATTCATCAAGCTCAAAGCCATACATTTTTATAAAAGCTCTATTGACCTTGATTATATTACCATTTGCGTCTGTGAGCAATACTGGCTGATCTACAGACTGAATTGCAGTAAAATAAAGTTTCAGTTCCCTTTCCCTATTCTTCCGCTCTGTTATATCATATAAAACCCCAATAATACCAGAAGGAGCCCCCTTAGAATCCTTAAAGAGCGTTTTATATAATATGACATGGTGCTCTTTAGATGCATAATCAATCATCACAGTTTCATAAACCTGCCTCCCACCGTTTCGAAGCAGTTCCTCATCCATTTTATTGTAAATTATGGCTTTATCCTCTGGGTGAATGTCAAAAACGCTTTTGCCTTTAAAGTAATTCTCATCCATTCCATAAAAATCCTCAAAGGCCCTGTTTACCCCCAGATAGAGCAATGAAGAATCCTTGTAAAAAACAGGCACAGGCAAGAGATCAAGCAGTGTCTTATTAAAATTTTCAAAACTGGAAAGCTTTTCCTCAGCTAACTTTTGAGCTGTTATATCTTTGCAAAAGGCCATAAATGTGCCATCTGGCAAAGCCACAGCATCAAGTAAAATCCATACTCTTGAGTTGTCACTTCTAAGGAGAGCTATCTCCCTTCTATCTTTTCCACAGGTTTTTAAATTTTCAAAGCTCCTTATAGCATCATCTGCAAATTCAGGGGCAGTTACATCTGGAATTCTTTTTCTGAGGAGATCTTCCCGAGAATATTTTAAAAGTTCACAGGCAGCTTTATTTGCAAATATATAATTGCCCTCTCTATCTGCAATAAAAATTGCAGCAGGAGCAAGGTCAACATACTGATGGATTTTTGTTAAAAAAATTTTTTCTTCTGTAATATCAACAAAGCTCAAACACAGTATAGAATCTCCATGGGGCAATACCTCAACTCTATAGAATTTACCTCTTTTACTTGCATTATATTCAACAGAACCTTTGCTTTTAGTTGTAATTACATTTTTGCATACAGATAGAAAATTTTCCTTCTCTGTAAAAATATCTCCTTGAATATCACCAAAGCTTTTGCCAACAACAGAGCCGTTGCACACAACCAAATCTTCAAAAGCGTGATTAGTATCAATAAAAAGGCAATCCACAGGCAAATTACTGTCATCAAGTATAACCTTTAAAAGTGCATAAGGAACAGGTGAATCTTTAAATATTTTTTCATAATCAATATTCATGAGCTCTCTCTTTTTTTTATGTATTGAACTTTATTTCTGCCGGTTTCTTTTGCTCTATAGAGCATGTCGTCTGCTTCCCTTATAAAATCATCAACGCTACAGCCCTTTATAAATGTTGAAACTCCTATGCTTATTGTTATATTTTTACCATTGCTAAAGATATGCCTCTCTACAGCAACTCTTAGCTTTTCTGCAATAGCAACAGCAGAAGTCAAATCTGTTTCTGGCAGCAGAAGCATAAATTCCTCTCCGCCCCATCTTGCAAAGACATCTGTTGCTCTAATTGAAGATCTTATAAGCTCTCCCAATTCTTTGAGAATTAAATCTCCTTCCCCATGGCCATACATATCATTTATATTTTTAAAATGATCTATATCAAATATAAGTATGGACACATTACAAACATATCTCTCTGCTCTGAGCTTTTCATCCTCAATCTCTTGCAATATTTTTCTTCTATTGTATAAACCTGTAAGGGGATCTGTTATAGAAAGAACTTCTAATTGAGCATTCATGTCCATAAGCTGCTGATTTTTTTTATAAAGCTCTGCATCAGTGATACTCTGTATCGCCCTTGCAAGTCTTCCTATTTCATTATCTGGATATTGAATCTCTTTTTCTTTTTTTGTAGAATCAATTAAATAACTCTCAAGCTCTACAAGAGGTGCTACTACGTTTTTTATTAAGGTATTACTTGTTATAATTCCCAATATCACAGCTGCAGAAAGGACAACCGAAAGCATGAGAATTATTTTAAAAATTATCGGTAGAAGAATCTCATTCTTATTTACTACTGTTATTAAAATCCATCCCAGTTCATCAATCCTATGATAATATGCTATCTTGCTTACTCCATCAATAGTGCTATAATGAAAGCTTCCTTCCTTTTCTTTAAAATCAGGCATTGGAAATATAACTTCGCTTAAATTATGATTTAAGAATCTATTTTCATGGTGCAGTATAACTATGTTATTTCTATTTATAACATAGCTATATGAAGTTTTTAAACTGGAATCGCTCACGCGAATTTGCTCAGCCAGATGCTGTAAAGATGCATCAACAGCAAGCACTCCTATGATCTTGCCATTATTATCTGTTATTGTTTTTCCAAGAGATACAAGCCATGATTTATCTTTTATTTCCTGATATGGTATACCATCTGAAACATAGGGATGAGACTCCAGAGCTTTAATATACCATGGACGCTCTGTAGGATTAAATCCAGCAGGTGGAGTGTAATCGTTTATAAAAAGGCTTTTATCTTCATAGCCTGAATAAACATAATTTATATTGGGGATTATCTTTTTGACAATTCTATAAAATTCAAGAATCCCCTGCTTTTCTGATGTTGTTATCTTTGTTCCTTTTTTTATGTCCGAATGCTCTGATAAAACTTCAACTGTATTTTTAAGGGGCATAAAATACCAGAGCATATAATTTCTCATTGCAAAATTTCTCTGCCTGATTATAGCAAAGGCACTATCTATACCTGATTTGTAAATTAAAACAGAAACAAATATTGAAAAAACAACAAGCAGCGTGCCTGATATTAAAAAAATACTCCTAAAAATAGTATTCCTTAAGCTATTAACTCCCACAATTAAACTCTCTTAATTTAAAAATATCAATACCTCAACAAAACTTCAACTTTAAAAGATATTGAATATTTTTAGATAGGTCAAATAAAAAGTTTTCTCTCAGGTCAAAGAGTTTTTATCATAGCTCATATTTCTGATATATAGAAGTATATCTATAAAAACCATAGTAAAATTTATAATGTAGAGAACAATAACCCCATCACACAAAAAATAAATCTTGTGCAAAATTCCAGAAATATAGCCCATAAGAACAATTATGAGAAAAAAAAGAGATTTACCATTGTTTGTTTTTGATGTCCAGCTCTTTAAAATAGAGACAGGCCATGCCAGGCCAAAGCATATTAACATTATTATTTCAAAGATACTCATAACAATCTCCTTAATTAGCCAGAAAGACACAGAGAGCACCAAAGGCAATAAAAATTTTTTAAAGCTATCTACTTCGAAGAATTTTTTTCTTTTCTTTGACCTTATGTATAAATGCTGGGATAAATACAAAAATATCATCTTCAACTATATAATCAGCAATTGAGGAAATAGCTGCATATCTGTCTTTATTTACAGACACAATACACCGTGAATTCTTCATACCTGAAAGATGCTGACTTGAACCAGAAATACCAAGGCTAAAATAAAGAGCAGGGGAAACTGTTTTACCTGTAACCCCAACCTGATATTTATATGGAAGCCATCTATTGTCACAAACAGGACGGGAGGCAGCAATAGATGAGTTATCAAAGAGCAGAGCAAGTTCCTGTGCTAATTCAATATTTTCTAAAGACCCAATCCCTCTACCAACTGCAATTAAAACATTCGCCTCAGATAATCTGGAAAAGCTCTGTGCTTTTTCCACAGAAATTACGCTGCAGAGATCTTCACATTCAACAGGCGACTTTTTAATTAAGTTATACTTAGCCCCATTTAAATTGTTACAAGGCTCACTATGGGAGCATAACCATGTAATAATACAGTTAAGTTTGCAAAGAATTCTTTCTGTAAATCCTCCAAAAACTTCTCTCTCTAAAACAAGAGTCTCATCATCAAAATAAAAATCATTTATAGCCGTAAAGCATTCCATAGAAAATTGTGCAGCTAAAAAAGCTGCAGCGCCACAATTTGTAATTGAATGAGGCAATATTACAACATCAAAGTTTTTCTCACCAAGGGAAGAGATGTTCTGCGCAAGTATATAGGGATTATTCCAAGGGAGACTATCATCCTCAATGACAGAAACATCCCCATAAAAATCCAGATGGGAATTATCTAAATACTTAGAAACATTACTACCGCAAAACAAAAGCTGTAAGTTAACTCTGTTTTTAAATTTATTTTTAATCTCATAAAAATTTAGATTTCCATGAAGCAATTGCCCATCTTCTACATTAAAAACAATAAGGACTTCCAAAAATTTCTGTCTCAAAGCAAACCTCTTTTATGCAATTCATTGTATAAATATTCACACCTTTCATCCAGAGAACCTTCAATTAAGATTCCTTTGACAGCTTTTTTTCGCTTATATTCATAACTAAGTGACTTATCTTTTTTTTGATCTAACTTAACAACAAAAGCTTCTTTACCTCTGGCATTAAGCTTGCCTGTAAGAGTTGGATAACGTATTTCACGGCCACCACTTTGCATAGTCACAAGACATGGCAATTTAATTGAATATGTTACAGCAATACCATCCTCAAGCTCACACCTGACCAGAAGTCTTTTATCATTTACAAGTTCACAACTTACCGCAGCCACTGCAAAGGGAAAAGAAAAGAATCCCGCAAGGGCAGGTCCAAAGGAAGAGGACATAAAATCTTCAGCCATGGCACCTGTAAAGATAATGTCATACCCCCTATCTTTAAAATGACTATAGACCAATTTAGCACAGACCACAGGAGTCAGCTCTTCTTGTGATTCTATCAAAGTTAAGGAATCAGCACCTCTCTCCAGAGCCTTTTTAAGCAGCCCAACAGAATTAGAGTATCCAAAAGTCACAACATCAATGGCCGTATCCGGGAATTTATCTTTTATAACCAGAGCCTCCTCAAGAGCATATTCATCAAATCTATTGATCCTCAGTGGAAGATCATAATCTGGAAATGCATTATCCTTTCCATCATATATAACCTTCATACATACCAAGATTTTCATTTAACAAACACCACTTTTTTAAACAATATATTTTAATGTTAAGTCCATGATCTTTATATGAAATAAAATTCTCTCAGTTAACCTCTCTCTCAAGAAAGGGATTTTGTTTGAAAATCCTATTTATTAAACTAAAAGATATATTAGTAATTATTAGTATATCTCATAACAAATAAAAAGTTGTGCTCTGTCAAGAAAAAAATAACGAACGTTCGTTTTTATATTGACATTTCTAAATCACATTGTATGATGACTTTAAAATTGCAAAGGAGGATCTATGGACTTTAAAATATCTGAAAAAATGCAAGCCACCCTTGAACTGGTAGATGAATTTGTAGACAAAGAGCTGCTCCCTCTGGAGCAGGACTATCTTACACTGGATTTTAAAGATCTTTTGCCTACCCTTGCAAAGAAAAGAGAAATGGTAAAAAAAATGGAGCTATGGGGACCAAACATTCCAAAGGAACTCGGAGGGATGGGACTTTCCATGGTTGATCACGGTCTTTTTTCTGAAAGATTAGGCCGCACTCCTCTGGGGCATTATGTCTTTGGATGTCAGGCTCCAGATGCAGGAAATATAGAAATACTTCATCTTCATGGAAATGAGGAGCAAAAGAAAAAATACCTCAAGCCCCTTGCCAGAGGTGAAATTCGCAGCTGCTTTGGGATGACAGAGGTTGATATGCCGGGTTCAAATCCTGTGATGATGGAGACTACTGCCATCAAGGATGGAGATGATTATATAATAAATGGCCACAAATGGTATACAACAGGTGCCGATGGATCTGCCTTTTGCATTGTTATGGCTGTGACAGATCCTGACGCTCCACCACACTTACGCTCAAGCATGATTATTGTGCCAACAGACACTCCGGGATTTAATCTTATAAGGAATATCCCTGTAATGGGCCACAGTGGCAGTGACTACGCAAGTCATGGTGAAATAATTTTCCAATCATGCCGCGTTCCACAAAAAAATCTTCTTGGTAAAGAAGGTATGGGCTTTGCCATGGCACAGGAGAGATTAGGACCAGGAAGAATTCATCACTGCATGAGATGGCTCGGGATATGCAACAGAGCCTTTGATCTCCTTTGCCAGAGAGCAAATACAAGAGTAATTTCACCTGATGGGAAACCCCTTGCCTCAAAGCAAATAGTTCAGGAGTGGATTGCAGACTCCGCAGCGGAAATCCAGGCTGCACGCCTTATGACTCTTTATGCTGCATGGAGAATTGACACTGTTGGGCCAAAGGCCGCCCGCGATGATGTTGGCACAATTAAATATGTTGTAGCCAATACAATGCAGAGAGTTATTGATAGAGCCCTTCAGGTCCACGGCGGACTTGGTATGACAGATGACACTATACTTGCCTATTTTTACAGACACGAAAGAGCTGCACGCATTTATGACGGTGCTGATGAGGTACATAAATCAACTGTAGCAAGAAGAATTTTGGAGAAGTATAAATGAAACTCAATTTTGAAAAATTTAAAAAAGATTTTTCCCTTTCCCTTGAGGATATTTCACGGGAATATTTTATCCGAAATAAAGATAACATGTCCATTAAGAAAGAAAGCACAGCAATAAAAAATCTTGCCACAATCATTCAGACTACTCTTTCCATAAGCAACGACAGAGGATTTCAGGCAATGAGTCTCAGGGATTTGAGCAAAGAATCTGGTTTAAGCCTTGGTGCCCTCTACTCTTATTTTTCAAGCAAAGAGGAGCTTTTCAGAATCATTCACAACATTGGCATGGACACCATAACTAATGTTCTGGTTCAAAATATAGCTCATTGCAATACTCTTGAGGAAAAATTAAGGCATGGGATAAAAATACACTTATACTTAAGTGAATTGATGGGTGACTGGTTTTACTTCCTTTACATGGAGACTAAAAATCTTAGCAAGGAAGAACGGAAGCTATCTCTCCAGGCAGAGCTTTATACAGAAAACATCTTTGCAGAAATAATCCAGGAAGGCATTAAGAAAAAAATCTTCCAAACAAAAAATGCACTTCTGATTTCATCGGCCATAAAAGCATTGCTTCAGGATTGGTATCTAAAGCGCTGGAAATACCTTTCACGTAAAATCACAGTAGAGGAGTATGCTGAATTTGTGATAGAGTTTGTAGAAGCAAATCTACTTAAAAATAAAAAATAAATTACAGGAGGTCTTATGCATGATTCACTCTTAATTGATGAGCCTTCCAAAATTAGACAAGGTGAGGAAATTAATACAGAAGATCTCATTGAATATCTAAAAAAACACATAAGCCCTGCCATAAGTCAAATTGAGATTAAGCAGTTCCCCAGTGGATTTTCTAATCTCACATACCTTATAAAACTCAATGGAAAAGAATACATATTAAGGCGACCCCCCTTTGGCAAAAAAGCAAAAACAGCCCATGACATGAAAAGGGAGTATACAATTCTTTCTGCCATTCATCCACTTTTCCAATACTCTCCTGAGCCAGTGCTATACTGTGATGATGAGACCATAATTGGTGCACAATTTTATATAATGGAAAGAATTAAGGGAATAATTCTGCGCAAAGATCTGCCTTCTGGAGTTGTTCTATCAAGAAAGGAAGCAAGAAAATTAAGTGAAAATTTGATCTCTATACTTGCAACTCTGCACTCCATTAAATATGAAGAAACTCCTCTGAAGGATATTGCCCATCCTAAGGGCTATGTCACCCGTCAAATCGAGGGATGGAGCAATAGATATAGAGATGCGAAAACACCTGATGCTCCTGACTTTGAAGAGATTATGCAATGGCTTGCGGAAAAAAATCCAGGGGACTCTCAATACATATCTCTCATTCATAATGATTATAAATTTGACAATGCAGTTTTAAAAGAAGATAATATTACTGAGATTATAGGAATTTTAGACTGGGAGATGGCAACAATCGGGGATCCATTTATGGATATAGGATCCTCTCTTGCTTACTGGATCGAAAAAAAGGATCCTCCACAGCTACAGGCCATAAGACAGATGCCTACTCATATTGATGGAATGCTCACACGCAGAGAGCAATTTGATCTTTACTGCAGGCTAACTAATAGAGAATCAAACAACTTTGATTTCTATTATTGCTTTGGCTTGTTTCGCCTTGCAGTGATTGCTCAACAAATTTACTATAGATTTTTTCATGGGCAAACCTCTGACCTAAGATTTAAACCTCTTGTCTCTTATGTTAAGATTCTTGAAAATACTGCACTTGACCTAATTAAAAAATCAGATATATAGGAGGACATATGAAACTACAGGACATAAAAAAAATTCTTCTTATAGGTGCAGGGACAATGGGCCAGCAAATAAGCATTCCCTGTGCACAACGTGGGTATGATGTTGTATTATATGATATAAAACCTGAGATGTTGGAGAAAGCAAAAATTAGAATTAAAGGACTTATGGATAACCTTGTTCAATGGGGAAAAATGAACGCTGAAGAAGTTGAGCCAGTATACAACCGTATAAGCTACTGTTCAGATAAAGTAGAAGCTGCAAAAGATGTAGATCTCCTTATTGAATCTGTCCCTGAGGACCCAGAACTGAAGGGTCAGATTTTTGCTGAATTTAATAAACTCTGCCCGGAGCGCACAATATTTACAACAAACACATCGACCCTTTTACCTTCAAAACTGGCTCATCACACTGGGAGGTCTGATAAATTCCTTGCATTTCATTTTCACGACATAACCCTTACAAACATTGTTGATGTTATGCCTCATCCTGGAACTTCTCCAGAGACGATCTTATTGGTTAAAGAATTTGCAGAGGCAATTGGCCAATGGCCAATTGTTATGAAAAAGGAAAGCGGAGGTTACCTATTCAATAGAATGCTCACCTCTCTCTTCTATGCAGCTCAAAGTCTTGCTGCAAATGAAGTTGCCACTCCAGAGGATATTGACCGTGCATGGATGGGAGTAACCCACATGCTCATTGGTCCCTTTGGCATGATGGACAATATTGGCATTGATACTATATGGAAGATATCAGACTTCTGGGCAAAAAAACAAAAGGATCCACAGGGAATAAAAAACACAGAATTCCTCAAATCCTATGTCGACAGAGGCGCCACAGGAAGAAAAGCAGGCAAAGGATTTTATACATATCCAAACCCTGATTTTGCAAAACCAGATTTTCTTTCATCAAAAAAACAATAAAGAGGATAATTATGAAGATAGATTTTAATCTTACAGGAAAAATTGCAGTTGTAACAGGAGCAAGCAGAGGCATTGGTGAGGCCATTGCAGAGACCTTCGCAGATCATGGAGCTACTGTTATAATCACAAGCAGAAAACTTGAAAACCTAAAAGAGATAGAAGAAAAGATAAAAGCAAGTGGTAAAAATGCTGAGGCAATTGCATGTCACAATGGCAATTTATCTGATATAGAAAATCTCTTCAAACACATTGAATCAAAATATAAAAAAATTGATATCCTTGTAAACAACGCTGCAACTAACTTTTATTTTGGTGATGTATTAAATGCTCCTGAGGCTGCATGGGATAAAACCATGGATGTAAATTTAAAGGGATATTTTTTTATGAGCCAATTTGCTGCAAAGCTGATGCAAAAAAAAGGAAGAGGCTCTATTATAAATATTTCTTCAATCAATGGGATACGGCCTGCACCAATGCAGGGGATATACTCAATTACAAAAGCTGGAGTTATAGCTATGACTAAATCCTTTGCAAAGGAGCTTGCCCAATTCAATATACGAGTCAATGCAATACTCCCTGGGCTTACTGATACAAAATTTTCATCTGTCATGGTTAAAAACGAAGAGCTTATGGATAAAATTTTACTGCCTCAAATTCCACTTCACAGAGTTGCAAAACCAGAAGAGATGTGTGGAGCTGCCCTTTACCTTGCCTCCGATGCTTCTTCATTTACTACAGGAGCAACCATTGTAGTTGATGGAGGCGCTTTAGCATAAGATTTGATTCATTTTTTATATTTCCCTTGAGGTGACTTTAGCTCACCTCTTTTTTTATGCCCATATCGGACGCTCAAAAAAGAGAGGGCTACCATCACGATAGCCCTCTCTCACTTTTGAGGTGTATTTTTTTACTTACATTTCTGCTAATCTTTTATACTTATTGTATCTCCACTTAGCATCTTCCTCTGCAGCCTTA
>MWCI01000042.1 GCA_002069965.1 Spirochaetes bacterium ADurb.Bin218
GTTTCCAAGAGAGGAATTTGTCCATCTATTTGCTATTAAAATATATGTTGAGTATTCGTTATTAGGTTCTTTTGTTCTATATATTTCTATGCCAGCAAAATCATCTGAGTGAAAGTCTTCATCCCAATTGACTATAATGTCATTGCCTGATTGAAAAACTTCTATAGAAAAAGAAGAGCCTGTGCTTATTTCCCTTTCTATGGTATCAGAAACATAAGAGCATCCTGTGTTTAGAATTGTTAGCAATATAAATATTTTTATCAGGTGCTGCATAAATTTTCTCATATTTTTAAATTTTCAAAAATAGATTTCCTTCAAAGGACCATTTATCAACACTCTCTGCGAGTTTTTCCAGTTCAGATGAAAAATTATACATGGCCCTAAGACCCCCGCCCAAATAGACAAAGTTAAAATCGCTACCAATTATACAGCCGTAAACTCCATATCCCTTTTGTGGATTATCTCTGTGTATTTTTATTGCTGGATCCCAGTATCTGCTCAAGCCTGCATAACTTCTGAGGTAACCTGTTTCTTCTATTCCTTCATTTATTGTTTTTGAGCTATAGTAAATAAGCAAATGGCATTGTTTTATTGCAGGGGCATTTATCTTCTTCATGGTATTTTTTTCGTATATATCGTGATTTATATATTGCAAGCTTATTTGGCCTTCCAGCTTAAAATTTTTGATTAGAGGTTGATTAACATTTATGGAAAAAATATTTAGCTTTGAGTGGTCCTCTGGAAAAGTTGCAATACTATCTTTTGGGTTTCCATTATAAAAAGGGCTTTTACTCCATACTGGGTCATAGTCTGCATCGTTATATATTCTAATGTTTTTATAGCTTATTTTGATCTCTGGAAGCTTTTCTTTGTATGTCTCATCAAAAAGGAGGAATAGCTTGGTCAGCGCAATTTCAAATTTAAGAGACTGGCTTTTATTCTTATCAATGTTTGTGCTAAAACTGAGGAGATCATAAATTTCTGTCATAAAGAATTGCTTTGTCTGGCTTGCCTCTGGATGGCTATATTCAATGGTTCCATTATTATTGGGTATGTATTTGTTGTTCACTATAAGACCATAGTGGATTGTCAAATAGGGCCTATAAAGTACTGATATTGCATATATATCGTCAAAGAACTGTGCATGTTTGTAGTCAGATGCTGTTTCTGTTCCAGCATAGCCTCTGTCAATATAGACATCCCCTGTAAGGCCATAGTGAAAGCCAGAGGTGGAAAGAGCTATTAAAAGATCGCTTCCTCCTTTGTCCTTTCTAAATTCTCCAATGGGCATTGCAAGTGTGAGATTTCCATATGTCCTTATTAGGTTGAGCTTTCTTTCTTCGTAGTTTCCTGTTCCTGCGTTGTATGTATTTATGGTAAAATCTGTTACCTTGTTTATTCTTCCATCTATGTAAAGATAAAAATTTTCTTCCTTAAGAGTCTCCCAATTTTCTATAAAGAGATTAGATATTGTTTCTGATCGTGAAACAGAATTATGAAGATCCGATGCTTCATATACAGTAGCTGAGGCACCATGGGGTAGGCATTGAATATAAGAGGCTATTATAAGTAAGATTATAAAATTTTTTAGATTCATTTTTTTATAATTATTTATAAATTTTTTAAAAAATAATTTTGCCAAAAAATAATTCCTTTTGAAGAGAAAATCAATAATAAAAATTTAATTTGCAAGAGTTCAGTCAATAGTTGTTGATTTTAGAGTTAGTAAAAAATTGATTTATAAATTTACATGAGACTAAAAAATTTTTATAAAATAAAGATTTTGTAAAAATATAATTGACTTAAAATAATATAGAATATATTTTTTTTAAAAAAAAACAAATATAAATAAGATTTTTTATAAAAAATCTTATTTATTATAAAAATAAATGGCCTAAAATAAATAAAATTTGGAGTTTTGCTATGAACAGTACTGCACAAAAAAAGGATAGAAGAATAAAAATGTCTTCATGGCAGGAGGATTATAAGGCAAAGCTCACTTCTCCAGAGGATGCAGCAAAGCTTATTAAATCCAATGACCGTCTTTTTATGGGTGGAGGGGTTAACATCCCAAAGGCTTTTGCTACTGCTTTGGGCGCACGGGCCGGTGAGCTTTCAAATGTAACAATTTTTCAGGGTTATGCCATGGCTTTATATGAGTATATGAAGCCAGAGGCCAAGGGGAGCTTTAATATAGAAACCATGTTTGTTGGACCTCTTGAGAGGATTTGCATGGAGTGGGGAGTTGGCTCCTATAAGCCTCACAGCTTTTCTGATCTTGGCAAGATCGCTCTTTCTGTTGCGCCAAACAGAGTTGCCTTTTCAGCAACTCCTCCTGATAAGGATGGCTATGTGAATAAATCCTGTTTTGGATCTTTTTTACCAAGGAAGGAGTGTCTGGAGCCTGCGGAGACTGTTATCTGTGAAATAAATAGTCATTTGCCATGGTGCTGTGGTGACGATTTTAAGGTGCATATCTCTGAGATTGATTATATAATTGAAAATGATAATCCTTTATTTGAACTGCCGGAAATTCCTATTACTGATGTTGAACAGAAAATGGCTGAGTATATTGTGGAGATGGTTCCTGATGGAGCAACCATTCAGCTGGGTTTTGGTGGCCTTGCAAATGCTATAGGTCATCTCCTAAAAGGCAAAAAGGATCTTGGGATGCACTCAGAGGTTATTACCCCTTCAGTGACAGAGCTAATTAAGGCTGGAACAATTACATGTAAAAAGAAGAATTTTTATCCTGGTAAGGTTATCACTGCCTTTGCTGTTGGAACAAACCAGTTTTATAAGGATATTGACCACAATGAGATCTTTGAGTTTAAGGAGGTCCACTGGGTAAATCAGCCGGAGAATATTGCAAAAAACGATAATCTTGTTTCAATAAATAACACTCTTATGATAGATCTCACCGGGCAGGCTGCTTCTGAGTCAATTGGCGTAAAGCAGTATAGTGGAACAGGGGGCCAGGTAAATTTTAATCAAGGGGCCAAGATGTCCAGGGGAGGAAAAAGAATTCTTAGCCTTGCATCAACTTATACAGATAAAGATGGAAATCTAAAATCAAAGATTTTGCCAACTCTGCCTGAGGGTTCTATTGTTACTACATCGCGTAATGAGTAGGAGTATATTGTAACTGAATATGGTGTTGCTAATATCTATCTTGATTCAATCAGCACAAGGGTTAAAAAGTTGATACAGATTGCCCATCCTGATTTCCGAGATGAGCTTACCTTTTATGCAAAGAAGTATAAATGGATTTAATTAAAAAGCCTGCTTGTTGCAGGCTTTTTAATTTGCTTATCTATTCCTCTCCATCTTCATCATCTGGTTCAATTTTTATTTTAAAGTTGAAGTTTTTCATTCTCTTGTCTTTTTTTATTCCTTGCATTATCAGCTTAAATAGTGGATCTACATTATTCACTGGCTGAGTTTTGTCATTTGGGCAACCATACATGAGCCAGCGTGTTACAATGAATTCAATACTCCCTATTATAACAGATCTGACAAAATATGGATCAAGGTCGCTTTTGAGTTCTCCACTTTCCATTCCTTCTTTGATAACATTTATAATTATCTTATAATATTCAATAAGATCTTTATATGTATCAGTCTCCATAAATTTTTTGTTTGTTTTAAGGGTCATAAGAGATATGGATGCAAAGTATGGATTATCCTGATAGAATTTGCATAGGTGATATATCATTCCTCTTAGCTTGTTTGTTGGCCCATTTATGTAGCTTAAATGGGAATCAAGCATTTGCTTACTCAATTCAATGCCATCTCTTGGGATTGAAAATAGTAAATCCTCCTTTGAAGAAAAATATTCATAAATGGTTGTATCTGAAACACCTGTTTCCTTTGCAACGTCAGAGATTGTGGAGTTCTGGAAACCTTTTTCGGAAAAGACCTTTTCAGCTGCTTTAAGAATTTGTTCTCTTCTGGCTTCTTTTAATGATTTGACAGTCATAGCTTTCTCCAGATGTCTTAAGTTTAGTGATTCTAATAAAAATTAAATAATTTCAAAGACTATATAAGAACAATGTGGAGCAAGCCTATTTTGAGTCAATTATTTTTTGTAAATTTCAACTCTTAAAAAGAGCTAAAATGTTAAAAAAATACTCTATTCCGACCATTTAGTCGCAACATAGTTTGATATAAAAATTTTTATAAAATAGGTGTAAATATCCTTTCTGAAATATCTAAATTTTCCTTTACAAAAAATAATTTTATGGAGTTTTACTATATACCTGATACTTGATTTATTCTCAAATATTTATTATTTTCATACTTTGTTAATATACAGTGAATCGATTTTTAAAATTATTATAAAGAGGAATTTTTATGAAAAGATTTTTATTTATCATTTTGCTACTGCCATTATTTGTTTCTTTAAATGCTGGAGAGACTCAGGATGCAAAAAGTGAGGCTTCAAGCAAAATAACATCAGTTAAGCTCTTTACAAATAGAGCTGAGATTACAAGAACTGCTAAGGTTAAGCTCTCTAAGGGATTAAATACCGTAGTCATTGCTGGCCTGCCTGATAATCTTTTTGACTGGTCTTTAAGGGGCAGTCTGCCAGAAAAATTTAATGGTAAGATTCTTTCTATGGAGATTTCCCGTCAGGCTCTGACAGAAAAGCGTAAAAAGAGGATTGCAGAGATAGAAAAAAAGCTTGAGGAGCTTCGAGATCTGGATGCTGGATTTGTTGATGATCTGGCAAATATAAAGAGCCAGGAGGAGTTTTTAAATTCAGTTAATGACTTCACAAAGCAAAATGCCTCAAAGGAGTTACAAACTCGTATTCCGCAGGTCGAGCTCTGGGGAAATACTCTTGATTATGTTTCCAAAAAGAGAAAGGATCTGCAGACTCAATCGCGGCTCATCCAGAAGAAGAGAAGGGAACTGGCTAAGGAAATTCAGAAATGGGAATTTGAGCTTGCTCAGATTGCAGGGGCCTCTTATTTTTCTGGATACCAGAAGATTAACAAGGCCATGGAAAAAAATATTTCTCAAATGCAAGTGCAGCAGTATTCTGATTTAACAGATCAATATGCAGCACAGCAAAATTATCTTAAATCTGATAATACCATTGAAACAGAGAAAAGCCTTATTCTTTCCATTGCTTCAAATGTAGAAGGAGAAACTGAATTCTCTGTTATATATATGATTCCAAATACTTACTGGCAGATGCTCTATGACTTTAGAGCAAGCAAAGTCAGAGATGAGGTGGAGATATTTGTATATGCTAACATTTATCAAAAGTCTGGCGAGGATTGGGATAATGTGTTGTTAAGCCTTTCCACTGGAGAGCCAAGAACTATTTCTGCAATTCCATCTTTGCCGCCGTGGTTTTTATCTGTCTATAAGCCAGAGGAGGAAGCGTCTTATTATAAATCGGCTATGCCAAAAAGAGCGGCAAAGGAAGAATATAGTAAGGATGAAATGGAACTTTATGACAAAGATGGTAGCGAGAACTTTATACCAGAAACAGCTGTAAAAGAGGTTGGATTCAACTTTGAAATAAGCTTTCCTTTGAGACAGACTATTGTCTCTTCAGAGAAATATCAAAAGAAGTTAATTAAATCCTATAGCCTTAAGTCACCAAAATCTCTTAAATATTTTTATAAAACTGTTCCAGCTTCTGCAGGAAGTGTTTTTTTAATGGCTAAAGTCCTAAATCAAACAGAGCTTTCATGGCTTCCTGGCGAGGCTCAGGTTTTTTTGGAAAATGAATTTATAGGCAAGGTTAATATTCCCCATACCCCTGTTGAAAAGGAACAAAATATAGTCCTTGGTATCGCTCCAGATATGATTGCTAAAAAGGAATTGATTACGAGGTATGATGATACAGCTGGTGTTTTTGGAGGCAACAAGAGAATCGTTTATTCATACAAAATTACTCTCGAGAATAATGGTAAAGAACAAAGAGAGATTGTTCTGCTGGATAATTTCCCTGTAAGTAAGGATAAGGAAATTACTGTGGAGATAAAGGATCTATCGGATCACTTTGTTAATGATGAGGAAACAAAAAAATCAACAGAGTATCAGCAGGGGATTAGAAAGTTTATTATAAATATTCCTGCAGGTGCTAAAAAAGAGATTACCTATAAAGCTATAATTACATATGATAAGAATCTTGTTATTGAGGGATTAAGGTAAAGCTATGAGAAAGACTAAGATTATTTGCACTCTGGGTCCTGCAACTGATGACACAGATGTGTTGAGGAGAATTTTTTTAACAGGTATGGATGTGGCGCGGCTTAACTTTTCCCATGGAACACATGAGGAGCATTTAAAGCGCGTGGAGATTTTTAAGCAGATTAGAGATGAGCTAAAAAAACCAGTAGCCCTTCTTCTTGATACAAAGGGTCCTGAGATAAGGCTGAGAACATTCAAAAATGGGGAGGTCATTTTAAAAGAGGGTGACAAATTTACCCTCACCACTGAGGAGATTGAAGGAGATGAAACAAGGGTTTCAATATCCTATAAAGGTCTTGTCAATGATGTAAACAGAGGAGATAGAATCTTAATTGCTGATGGTCTCATTGAGTTGAGAGTTCTGGAGGTTACTTCAATTGATATTGTTTGTGAGGTTGTAAATGGTGGTGAGCTGAGTAACAGAAAAGGAGTTAATGTCCCTGGTGTTACTGTGAGACTGCCTTTTTTAAGTGATAATGATAAAAAGGATCTCATTTTTGGCATTAAAAATGATTTTGACTATGTTGCTCTTTCATTTGTACGTAGCGCTGAGGATGTAAAGGTTGTTCAAAAATTCATGGAAGAGAACGGCGGTTTGAATATAAAGCTCATCTCTAAAATTGAAAACAGAGATGGTGTTAGAAATATCGATGAGATAATAAGGGTAAGTGATGGGGTTATGGTTGCAAGAGGGGATATGGGTGTGGAGATCCCCTTCGAGGAAATTCCTCATCTTCAGAAGATGATCATAAAGAAGACAGTATCTGCAGGTAAACCGGTCATAACTGCAACTCAGATGCTGGATTCAATGATCCGCAATCCAAGACCAACAAGAGCAGAGATTACAGATGTTGCCAATGCCATCTATGATGGAACAAGCGCTCTTATGCTCTCTGGAGAAACCTCCATAGGCAAATACGCTGAGCTTACAGTTGCTACTATGGCCAAGATCGCAGAAAAGACAGAGACAGAGATTGATTATGTTAAGCTCTTTGATAATACTCACATAAATATCTCCAGGAATGTAACTGATGCAATAAGTTACTCCACATGTTCTGCTGCTCATTCTCTTAATGCTGCTGCTATTATTACAATTACAAAGTCAGGTCATACCTCAAGAATGGTTTCTCGCTATAGGCCAAAGTGTCCTATTATTGCTTCAACTCCTTTACGGAAGGTTTATAATCAACTGGCCCTTTCATGGGGGGTAATACCTATGCTGGCTGAAGAGGCTACTACTACTGATGAGATTTTTCAAAATGCTGTTGATAATGCCCTTGCAGCAGGACTTATAAAAAATGGAGATTTAGTTGTTATTACTGGAGGAATGCCTGTGGGCATTAGTGGAACAACTAACATGATCAAGATCCATATAGTTGGCGATATTCTTGTTTCAGGGATAAGTCTCAATGGTTTATCTGCAACTGGGGTTCTCTGTGTTATAGCCTCATCAAAGTCTTCACCTGAGGATTTTAAAGGTGGAGATATTCTTGTAATTGAAAAATCCAGTGAACAGATTCTTCATCTTATAAAAAACGCCTCTGCTGTAATAACTGAGGAAGGAGCTGATTCGCCTACAGCAATAGTAGCAAGGGCGCTGGATATTCCTGTTATAGTTGAGGCTGCAAAAGCTACAGAGATTCTCACCAGTGGGATTGCTGTGAGAATTGACGGTGAAAAGGGTCTTGTCTATAGTGGTCAGAGCAAGTCAGGTCTTAAGTAGGTTATGAAAAAGATTTTTTTTCTTTTTGCTGTTTTTTTTATTACACCATGTAACAGTAAAGAGTTACATGGTGAGGCCTTAATAGCTTCCTTTGCAACATCAATCTTGAACCAGGAGCAATCGGTTCGTTTTAATATAGGCCTTGCAGCAGCTAAGATTAATGGGGTTACTGTATATCCTGGTGAGATTTTTTCTTTTAATAATATTGTTGGTGAGGCAAGTGCCTCAAAGGGATTTAAAACTGGCAGGGTTTTGTATGAAGACAGGGTCTCTTATGAGGCCGGTGGAGGAGTTTGTCAGGTTTCCTCAACTTTATTCAATGCCTTTCTTCTTGCTGGATGCACAATAATTGAAAGACACAGGCATCAGTTTCCTGTTAGTTATGTTCCCCCTGGTCTTGATGCAACAATAAAATTTGGGAAAAAGGATTTAAGAATAAAAAATCCTCATTCATGCCCTATTATAATTAAATCACTTGTAAATGAAAGCTCTCTGATAATTTCAATTTTTGCTTCTGAGAATTTATCAGAATTTTATGAGGTCTGGACCGAGACTGATGAATTGACAATGCCCTTAAACAATGACAGCGACAAAAAGATTAGAAATGCCATGACTATTTATGTTTATAGAAGAACTTTAAAAGAAGGAAAGACAATAAAGACATCTCTGCTATATAAAGATTTTTATCCTCCATATTATATTGATTGATTTTTTATGAAAAGGCTGATTCTAATATCTTTTTTTATTATTCTTTCATCAGTGGCTTTCTCTAATAGCTTGAGAGATTTTGAGTTGTTTTCCAGAAGCAGGGATTGTCATATTTTAATTAATTGGCTTAAGGATTGCTCTTATGCTATTTTAAAAAAAGAGGAAATTTTACCTCCTCCTAAGATTAATTTTCCTTCAGTATATGGTAGAAATGGATTATTTGTTACTTTGATAAAAGATGGAACCGTCAGAGGATGCTTTGGTGCCTTTGATCATTCCATAGAGGATTCCTTTGAGCTTCTTGTTGGTTATCTAAGAGAGGCTCTTTACTCTGATCCAAGATACAGACCCCTTGATCTATATGAGCTTGATGACATGGAGATTATTATAACTGTTACATCAAGGCCGCAGGGTATAGATGAAATTGATAAAATTGATATTTCTAAATATGGAATTTTTATTCAGTGTGATGGGGATAATACAGTTATTGTTCCTGCTGAATACAGAACTCATCTTAAAATTTTTCAAAGATTTTCTTCTAAGGATTGCCATTTTTCAAAGTTTGATTGTGTTACTATAAGGAGGTTAAAGCGATGAGGAGAATTTTTATAGGACTTTATGTCCTTTTGGCTTTCTTTGTTTTTGATGCAATAGCTCAGGAAGATAGGAATTCTGGTGACTCAGAAATAGCTATATCTCAGGATCTGGCAAAGATCTCTTACATTGAAGGAAAGGTGATTGATGACGAAACAGGAAAGCCCATAGCAGGGGCTCTTATAGAGGTTAAGAACTCACAGAGAGGAATTGGTTATTATAAAGTAACTACTGATAGGAATGGCTATTATAGAATAGATAACTTTATACCTTATGTTAAATATGATTTCAATGTCTCTGCAGAGGGTTATGTTACTTTTTTAAAAACATCTGGAATATCCTCAGTGCAAAATAACATAAAACTCCTTCGTGAGTCTTTAATAAGTGGAATAGTTAAAGACAGCTCTGGCAGGCCTCTTAATGATGTTGAGATAACTCTCAAGAGAATAGGCTATTATGATGACTCTGCCATTATGGATAGTAGCCTAAAACCTCTTTTTACAAAAAGTAACGAAAGAGGGGAGTTTCGCTTTAACAAGCTTATGAGTGGTGAATATTCTCTTTCTTTCTCCAGAAGTGGCTATATAACAGAAACAGCTCTTTTGTCTCAGATAAGGAAAGGGGAAAATTTTAAATTCCAGATGACCATGTTCAGACCAGCAACTGTCACAGGCCTTGTAAAGGTTAAGGGATTGGATGCTCCTGCTGTTAATATAAATACTGATCTTTCTGGCAGATATAATTATTCAAATGTGACCTATAGAGATGGCTCCTTTATATTTGAGGATGTAAAGCCCGGGGTATATACTCTGAAGCTTACCCATCAGGGGTTTAATGGAATAAATGCCGGAGCTATTACTGTCAAGGAAGGGGAGACTATCTCTGGACTTAAATTTGAACTTCAGGCTAAATCTCCAGAGGTAAATATCCATTCCTATAGATATACCTTTACACCTGGAAACGAAGTGGAGTTTAATTTGCGGACCCTCAGGCTTGAAAGTGTTCATATAAAGATTTATTCAGTGCCCTTTTCTATATTTCTCTCTGAGGAAAGGGATCCTTCAAAATTTAGTCCTTCCAAATATGGATTTAAAACAGTAGCCGAGTGGGATGAATCTGTTAAGAATTTTTCTCCTTATGAGTGGAATTATTTTGCCATAAAAATAAATAAGCCCCTTAGCTCCGGAGGATATTGTATTGAGGTTTCTGGAAGCGGTAATGCAATCTCCAGAAAGTTTTTTACAGTTACAGATATAGGTGTAATTGTAAAAAAATCCCCGGAAAAGATAACAGTTTATGTTACAGATCTTGTTCAGAATAAGCCTCTTAAAGATATATCTATTTTTGTTTTTGATAATAAACTAAAAAAGATTGATAACTCTGCTTATGATAATGAGAGCAGTGGAATTGATATTGAAAGATTGCCAGTAGGTGTAATTGCAAAGGGTGTCAGTGATGAAAATGGCCTTGTTACATTTTCTGGCATAAGTGATGATCGGAACTATGTCCTTGCTGTATCGCAACAGGGTAGCTATGCAATTTGCAATGCAGGCTCCTCTGGGAGTTTTAGAAGTGAAAAAGAGAAGATCTTTATATATACGGATCGTCCTGTTTATAGAAGTGGGGATAAGGTTTTTTTCAAAATAATAGCCAAAGAGAGAAAAGAGCGCTTTTTCCCTATAACGGCTCGGAAGATTTTTTATTCAGTGCAGAAGGCCTATTCCGGCAAGGTCATTTTTAGCTCCTATGCAGATCTTGATGAGTGGGGAACTGCTTCCTGTGATGTTGAGATCCCATCTGATGCAGAACTTGGTTATTTTACAATAAAGGCTGGATTTAATGAGGAGGATCTCTATGGCAGTTGTGGATTTTATGTTGAACACTATAGAAAGCCAGAATTTAAAACAGAAATAACAGCATCAAAGGAATTTTATGTAAATGGAGATACTGCTGAGTTTAAAGTAAGCTCAAAATTTTTATTTGGAGCTCCTTTGTCCAATGCTCTGGTTAAATACAGATTTTATGAAAAGAAGATTGAGGAAGAGGAAGATATTTCTGGAGATTATTCTGATAGCTATTATTCAAGGCTTAAGCTTGAAGGTGAAAAATATACAGATTCCAATGGTGAGATTTTTCTAAAAATTTTTACGGGCAATTATCCCTATGATAGAGATATTATACTTGAAACAACAGTTATAGATAAGGCCAATATAGCTATTACAACAAAGAGAAGCATCAGAGTTGGAAGAGGTGATTTTTCCATAAAGGTTTTTCCTGCTGAGAATTTTTTCTTAACTGGTAAGGAAAAAGAAATTCAGATAAATACTTTTGATCATGCAGGTAAACCTGTTTCTGCTAATGTTGAGGTTAATCTCTTTAAGTATATATGGAAGCCTGCTCAAAGAGTTTACATCCATGACAGCAGACCTTATTTTACAAGGAAGCTATCTACAGATCTATCCGGTTCATGCAATTTTAAACTGCCATCAGATCTTAATGCCTCTGGAGAATTTGATCTTATTGTTACTGCAAGAGATAGCAGAGGCAATGTGATAAAAACCTCAAAGGTTATATGGATCTATAATGACTATGCCAGTGACTCCCAGTCTCGCTTTAAGGATTTAGAAATTGAGATAAACAGATCTGACTTTTCTGGTGATGGGGAACTGGCCTGTGTTGTGAAAAGCAGATTCACTGATTCCTTTATTCTTGTAACTCTGGAGGGGAAGGGTGTTTATGACTATAGAGTTGTGAAGATGTCCAAAAACATTATGCCTCTGAGCTTTAAGATAAAGAAGGATTATGCTCCTAATCTCTATGTAAAAGCCTTGATGCAGAGAGGGAGAGCCTTATATGCAGCAGAAAAATCAGTAAATATTCCTCTGGAGGATATTACCTTTAAAATTAATATTTCAACAGATAAAGAAATTTATTCCCCTGGGGATGAAGTAAAAGTTAATATTAAAACTACAGATAATAATGGGAAGCCATTATCTTGCGATCTCTCTCTGGCTGCAGTGGATGAGTCTATTTTCCTGATAAGGCCTGATACAACTCCTGAGATATCAAGCTATTTTTATTCAAAGATATCAAATTGGGTTATAACCTCTTATTCATATCCAATAACACTGCTGGCAGGTGCGGCCAAGGATAGCAAGTCAAAGATCAGAGAGGATTTTAAGGATACGGCCTTCTGGCATTCAAGTATAAGAACCAATAGCAAAGGTGAGGCTTTGGTTTCTTTTAAGATCCCCGATAATCTCACAACCTGGAGGCTTACTGTCAGAGGGCATGATCTGAGAGGGCGTATGGCTGAAGAGAGAAAGAGGTTTATGTCAACAAAGGATTTAGTAGTTTCCCTTGGAAAGCCAAGATTTTTTGTAGAAGGAGACACAGTTGGCCTTATAGGCATTGTTACAAATAATTCAAAGGAAGGCATAGAGAAGGTCCAGACAGAATTTTTATTTAACGAACAAAAAATTACAGCGGATAAGGAGTTTAACATAAGTCTCACAGAGTATGGTTCTGCAAGAAAATTCTATAGCATTGGTGTCCCATCGAATAGGGATAAAGTTTCTCTGCAATTTAGCGCTAAGTCTCATAGCAGTGGCGATTCCATCAGGCTCTCAGTTCCTGTTGAGAAAAGAGGTTTAAAATTTTCAATATCTGGCTCAGGAGATGGAGGTGATTCCGCCTTTGAATTAAAGGCTCTAAGGGATGATGAAGATTTTGATTTTTATCCAGAAGTGCTTAAGGTGACACTTACACCCTCTCCTGTAATTCAGATGATAAAGGCATGTGAATATCTCGATAGATTTCCTTATGGATGCACAGAACAGACTATAAATAAGCTTATACCAAGGCTTATGGTTGCAAAGCTCCTTGAGAATAAAAATTATTCAGATTTGATGCCAGATACTCTGAAAGAGAATAGCTTCAGAGGCATTGATGAGATAATAAAAAAGATTGAAGACTTTCAAAATGATGATGGGACATGGGGCTGGTGGAATGGAGATAGGGGCAATGCCTATCTTACAGGCTATGCTATGTTTTCTCTTTTTTTGCTAAAGCAATTAGGTTTTGCTATAAATGAGGAGATTACCTCTAATGGCATTTATGCCATGGAGAGATTTTTTGAAGATGCAACAAAAGCAGATTCAAGTGAGATATCATATCTGCTTTATGTTTATGCTATTTATGGAAAGTGGAATCACGGAGCATTTAAAAGAATAATCAGCAGTGAACAACTCACTCCATATCAGGCGGCGAATCTTCTTAAAGCAGTAGCTATCCTTTCTTTTAGAGACTCATATAATTCATTGCAGGATTTTGAGATAAAAGAGGTTATTGAGGGCAAAAAACTTCTCACTAAACAAATTAGTGACTTCGCAAAGAGAGATAATAAAGGAGCCTACTGGTCTGCAACAAAGGAGGAAGAATATTCATGGCCTGGAACTGATTTAGAAATAACGGCTCATGTTTTATCTGCTCTTATAATGGCAGGGGATACTTCTTCTCTGGTAACAGATGCTGTGAGATACATTACTTCATCTTTCAAAGGAGAGGCATGGGCTTCTACAAAGGAAAGCTCCACTGTAATTTTAGCTCTCTGTGATTATTTTGCTGATAAGGATATAGACTTTAAAAGATCAGGGAAAATTAATATTTCTGTAAATAATAAGAATATAGGAGATATAGACTATAATATTTCAGGAGGCAAAGATCTTCAGGAGCTACAAAAGACTTTCCCAATTGACAGGAGAGAAAAATCCAGAGATTACAGAATTTCAGTTAAAGGGGATTTTAAAGGTGGTGTGATTTCTGCAACATTGGCAGGCTCTTTGTATTTTAAGCCAAAGGGATTTTTTTCTTTCATCAAATCACAGGAAAGAAGTATTAAGAATCTCTCAAAGGGAATTACTCTTTATAGAGAATTTTATAGGCTCAGCAGAGTAAGGGATCAAAACATGGAGGAGTTTTTTGTTCCACAAAATATTGAGGAAAATGAAAAAATAAGAGTGGGTGAGGAAATTTTAGTAAAGGTAAAATTTCTATGTGATGAAAATTATGGCTTTCTTATGCTTGAAGATATGCTGCCATCAGGATTTGAGGTTATAAAAGAAAGTGCCTATGATGAGTTTATACCTTATTCTCATGTAGAGCGCAGGGACAACCGTATGGTTTTCTTTTTTACAGAATCCACAAAAGGGAGAGTTTACGAAGTTGGTTATATAATGAGAGCTGAGTTGCCAGGATCTTTTATCATGAGGCCTGCAAGGCTTAGCAGTATGTATGAAGAAAAAATTCAGGGCTGGAGTAAACCTGTTATAATTGATGTAGTGAATGAATAAGATTTATCTTGCTCTATATTTTATTATATTTTTACTTATAAGCTCAGTTTCTCTTTTTTCTGGTGGGGAGCCTTTATCTTTTAAAGAAGATAGAGTATCTATTGATATTTTGTCAAAACATGTTAAAATGATGAAAGAAGCAAGAGAGGGTAGCTTGGTTTTTTCTTTTCCTGACAATGCTGAGATTGTTTTCCCTTATAGGGAAAATCTTAAAAATATAAAGATAGTATTTGCTGACAGAGTGAAGGTGCTTGCAGATGGCAGGCTGCTTGACTATGGTATATACAATATATCTGCTGGTGATGCTTCTGAATTTAGCCTCAAGCTTTCTGATGTAACTGATATACGAATTTATCCTTTACCCCTTAAGATTATTTATTCCACTGAGAATTTAAAATTTATTATTGAAGAGAAAAAGATAAGATACGCTATTGATTCCTCCTTTGCAGAAATGGGTGGAGTTAGAGATGAATCCTTTGAGGCATTTAAGGCGCTTGCGATTTTGATCTATGGTAGATGCTCTCAAACCCTTTATAGAGGCAAGCATAGAGATGCAGATTTTTGTGATCTATCCTGCTGCCAGGTTTATAGAGGTAGACAGAGTATAACTTTACCGGAGTTTTTAGCCATAGATGTTTCTGCCTTAAGGAAAGGGCTTTATTTTTGTGCATCAGGAGGAGGAAGGCTATTCTCTGATGGAATCTTTTCAAATACTGGCAGGAGATATAATCCACCAGCGGATGTTTTGCTTGCTGAATCTTTGCCTTTGAGCAAAAGCAACAATTCGCAGTGGAGTTGTGAAATAAAGGCAGGTGAGCTTTCCGAAATGTTTTTTACTAAAAGCGGAGAATTTATAGAAGATATTATATTCTCTCTTGATAAAGAAATAGTTTTTGTTAAGAGTAATTTTACTGTGTATACTTTTGCTCCAGAGGATTTTAGACTGAGAATAAACAGGCTAAAGGGATGGAATTTTTTACGCAGCAATAATTATATTGTAAAAAAGGAGGGTGATAAATTTATATTCAATGGCTCAGGGCTTGGTCATGGAGTTGGGCTAAGCATGGATGGTGCAATTGAATTATCCCATAGAGGATTTTCAGCCTATGAGATACTGGAACACTATTATCCGGATATTAAATACATCTCCTTTAATCGACGGATTTATAGTCAGTATATTCTCTTTGATACTGAAAATGGTAAAATCCTGAAAAGCAGTGGAAAAAACTTTTATGAAAGAAGAATCCCCTTGGGATCCATATTTAAAATTCTGGTTACATTATATCTCTGGGAAGAGAGAAGGGATTTGCTTAATTATAAGTATACCTGTCTTTCTGAAAACCAGGAGCCATTGCCTTTGAAATGCTGGGATAAAAATGGCCATGGAGCCCTTGATTTAAAAGATGCCCTTTCTCTTTCATGCAATATTTACTTTGCCTCTTTATACAATAAAATTAACAGAGATAGCTTCTATCAATGGATTCGCAGATTTAAATCCTACCATGGCTTAAAACTTGAAGTTCCATATATATCAGATGATAAAAAATGGCCACAATTTCTTGCAGGCCTTGATTTCAGGTGCACCATGACTGTTTCTGATTTTGTAAAGCTTGTCTTAATCTTAAACAAAAAGATGAAAGAGAAAGACTCCTGTGCTATTTTTTTTAGTGATTCACTTAAAAATACATTTATAACAGGAACAGCAAGGCCAGATAAAGGGAATTTTATATCACAGGAAGTGATAAGAGCAGGTATATGGGGAAAGACTTCTACTATTATCTATGGAAGCAATTTTACAACCTCCTATGGGCTTTTTGTCGGTGCAATTGGAGAAAAAGGCATTGTCACTCTTCTTAGAAAGTCTGTTGGAAGGGATGCAGCAAATCTTTCTGCAGAGATTTTATATGAAAACTGTAAATAAATTTTGGAAACTTTAAAAAAGAGTTGCCACATTTAAAATTTTTTAGTAATTTAAAATATAATTTATTTTTAAATTTTTTAATGACCATATCATAAAATGAGGTATATATATGGAACCAAAAAGGGTTAAAGATAGCAGTGTAACTGTTGTTCAACAGATGACTCAGCAGGATGCAAATCTTGCAGGGAATGTTCATGGGGGAGTTATAATGAAACTCATAGATAATACCGCAGGTATTGTGGGAGTGAGACATACAGGAGGCAATGTTGTAACTGCCTCAATTGACAGGCTTGATTTCCATTCACCTGTATTTGTTGGTGATCTCCTTAGAGTAAGTGCAAGCATAAATTATGTAGGGAAAACATCCATGGAGATAGGAGTGAGGGTTGAGGCAGAAAACTTTGTTACAGGAGAGGTAAGGCATACAGCATCTGCATATCTCACCTTTGTATCTCTGGATGAAAAATTTAAGCCAAGGCCTATTCCTCCAATAATCCTTGAAACTGATGATGAAAAGAGAAGAAACTGTGAGGCACAAATGAGAAGGGCTGCACGGCTACAGGCTGTTGAAGAGGGTAAGACTAAGTGCAAGATCTAAATTTTTTCACACACCAGATTTATGGTGTGTGAAATTTATGGATAAATTTTTATTTATTTTCTTTTATAACTCTTGGAGCCCTTATTTTGAAGAGATTTTCCACGCTTTCTTTTACTACTGAATCATTAGTATCTTTGCAATAAACTGAAAATTTTAATACAGGCTTAATCTCTGTTGCAAAGTTTTTGCGATAGTAGTCTGTTTTGAATTGTAAAAAATATCCGCCGGCATTTTTTCCATATACAAATTGTGCAGAGGGGCGTTTTGTTTCATCAATTTCCAGCAATCGCACAGTTACGCTATAGACATCTTCAGAGATTGCAATTTTATCATCTTTTTTAAGCATTGCCTCAAGGGCATCAATGGATTTCATGTCATCAGCATAATTTCCTCTATAGATATTTCCAGTTATAATATCCCTTTTGAGTTTTGCAAGATCTGTGGTAAAAAATTTTGATTCTGATTTTTTAAGGATTCTATAATTTTTTGTCAGAGGATAGTATTCCACAACAGAATCAACTGTATTATCGCTGTTTTTATCCTCAATGAGAATTATTCTCTTGTCAACACCTGAAAAATCTCCAATGACTATAAAGCTATCACTTTCAATTGCCTGCAAAAAGAAGTAATTCTTATTATCCTCTGGAACAGGAAAGTATTTTAGCCTGTCAATAGTTACTGGCTTAATTTGAAGATCCTCAAGTCCGATTGCAAAAAGAGAGCTTATGGATAAAATATACAGAAAAATTATAAATAATATTTTTTTCATATTCATGGTTTACTCCCATATTGATTTATCTAATTTAATTTTGTTAAACCTTCCTTGAGCTTTTCAAGGATTTCTTTTAGTTCTTTTTGTTTTGCCTTTTCCTTTTCTATAACCTCCTGAGGCGCCTTTGACACAAAGCTCTCATTAGAAAGCTTTGACTCTACCTTTTGCAGATCAGAACTGACCTTGGCAATTTCTTTTTCAAGTCTCATCTTTTCCTTTTCAATGTCAACAGCACCTTTAAGAGGAACATAGATCTCAAGCTCTGGCATAACTGCCACTGCATCGGTTTTATCAGGGCAATACTCATTGTTAATTTCTATCCCCTCAACCTTTGCAAGAGCCTTTATGTGAGATTGCTCATTTTGCAATATGCTTAGTAAAAGTTTATCGCTGGTTTTAAATATTACCTTTACCTTTTTATCTGGAGGTATATTCATCTCTCCTCTGACATTGCGGATTTTATAAACTATCTCCTTAAAAAGGTTTGTATAATTAGAATCAGCTGTAAAGACAAGCTTTGAGTCAAATTCAGGCCACTGAGTTACAATTATATCGCTTTCTCCTTGTATTTTAATAAAGCTCCATATCTCCTCTGTTATAAATGGCATAAAAGGATGGAGAAGCTTAAGGCCTGTTTTTAAAACTGTGTAAAGTGTCTGTTTTGCTATAGCAGAAGACTCCTTCATCGCAGGATCCTTAGAATATATCCTCTGCTTAACAAGTTCCAGATACCAGTCGCAGAATTCATTCCACCAGAATTCATATATGAGGCTTGCTGCTTCATTAAACTTATACTGCTGGAGAGCTGAATCAACAGCTTTGACAGTTTCATTCATTGTATGGAGAATCCATTTATCAAAGACCTCAAGATTTGATTTATCATAAGTTCCTGGCGTAAAATCTTCCCCCAGGTTCATGAGGATAAATCTTGTGGCATTCCATATTTTATTGCAAAAGGCTCTGTAGCCTTCAATGCGCTTTTCCGATAGGATAATATCCCTTCCTTGAGCAGCAAAGGCCGCCAGTGTAAACCTGAAAGCGTCTGTTCCGTATCTCTCCATCATTATGAGAGGATCGATTACATTTCCTTTTGATTTACTCATCTTTTGGCCATGTTCATCTCTAACCAGGGCATGAATATAAACATCCCTGAAGGGGATCTCCTTCATAAAGCGCACCCCTGTCATAATCATTCGTGCAACCCAGAAAAATATGATATCAAAGCCTGTTACAAGAACGCTTGTTGGATAGTATTTTTTCAGTTCAGGAGTTTCATCTGGCCAGCCCATTGTTGAAAAGGGCCACAGAGCAGAGGAAAACCATGTATCAAGCACATCCTCATCCTGACGGATATTGGTAGATCCACATTTACATTTCTTTGGATCTTCCATTGAAACTGTTACCTCTCCACAGTCGTTGCAGTAAAAGGCAGGAATTCTATGACCCCACCACAGTTGCCTTGATATACACCAGTCTTTGATATTATACATCCACTCAAAGTAGGTTTTTGCCCAGTTACCAGGGACAAATCTTATACGGCCATCTTCTACTACTTTTATTGCTTCCTCTGCAAGGGGTTTGATTTTTACAAACCATTGTTTTGATAGATAGGGCTCTATAACTGTTGAGCATCTGTAACAGTGACCAACGGAGTGGACATGCTTTTCAACTTTTTCAAGTAGACCCAGGTTTGTCAGATCCTCTACAATCTTTTTTCTGGCCTCATATCTATCAAGTCCCTGATATTTGCCGCCATTTTCGTTAATAATGCCATGCTCATCCATAATTATAATTTCCTCAAGATCATGGCGTTTACCCATTTCAAAGTCATTTGGATCGTGAGCAGGGGTTACTTTTACAAAACCAGAACCAAATTCCATGTCAACATAGCTGTCAGCAAAAACTGGAATCTCTCTGTTCATTAAAGGGAGTATAACTGTTTTGCCAATTAAGTGCTTGTGCCTTTCATCCTCTGGATTAACAGCCACTCCAGTATCCCCAAGCATTGTCTCAGGACGGGTGGTTGCTACTGTTACAAATTCATTGCTATTTTTAATAGGATATTTGATATGCCAGAGATTCCCCTCAAGCTCTTTATAATCTGTCTCAATATCTGATAGAGCTGTTTCACATCGAGGACACCAATTTATTATTCTGTATCCCTGATAGATAAGACCATCATTATAAAGAGATACAAAAACCTTGCGAACAGCTCTGGATAAACCTTCATCAAGGGTAAACCTCTCCCTTTGCCAGTCAAGAGATGCTCCAAGCCTTTTTAGCTGACTTTGAATCTGCCCACCAGAGTGCTCTTTCCATTGCCAGACTCTTTTTTCAAAGGCCTCACGTCCAAGGTCATACTTGCTTTTGCCCTCTGAGGCAAGGAGTCTTTCCACTACATTTTGAGTAGCAATTCCTGCATGATCGGTCCCTGGCATCCATAAAACTGATTTGCCCTTCATTCTTTGCCATCGTGCAAGAATATCCTGAAGAGTATTGTTCAGGGCATGCCCCATGTGAAGGTTTCCTGTTACGTTAGGTGGAGGAATGACTATAGAAAAGGGTTCCTTATTGTCGTTAACATCTGCATGGAAGTAACCCATTTTTTCCCAGTGCTCATACCATTTGGTTTCAACATCTTTTGGTTCGTAGGAGGATGGAAGCTGCATTTTTTTCTCCACTATTTAATTTTTTATAACTCTCTTTGTAAGATATATTTTTCGTTTTTAAATCTCTTTTTTATTCCTTAAAATTATTGTATGAATAATAAAGAGCACAGTGCCATTGATGGCATGGTCAATTTATTATTTCATTCATAAATTCCATTTTAGTTAGAAATAATTAAAAATAGTTTCATTGTCATTAATGCAATGATAAAAATAGTGTCAATACATTTTGAAATCTAAGTGGGTTAATCTATAAGCAAGCAAAGAAGAAAAAAGAGCCTCTTAATTTATAGTTCCTTTATTATAGAGAAATTTTTCTGTTTCAATAATAGAGAGAAACTTTTCCACAGGGTTATCATATTCTATAAGCTCTTCCCCAAGTATTAATCCGCTGTGGGAAGGAATTTCTATAGAGTTATAGCCAAAATATGCTCCCTGTATAAAGATCTGCAAGAATATACCATGAGAGGTTTCTGTAAGCTCCATCTGGCTAAGGGACTCAATAATAAAGCCCTTGTTTGGTGAGAGAGGATCTGTTAAATTAAATTCACATGCCTCATTAAGGCTGTTACAGAGGGTTTCTGTAATTTCTGTAGCTACAGCATCGACTTTTGAATAGTCATAATTTTCAAGAATTCTGCTGCATGTAACAAAATCATAGCCGTATTTTAGATTTTCTTTTATTGCCTCTATTTCTTTTATTATATCATTGGATTTTGAATCAATAGTTATAAGGTATTTGTAATCCATATCCTTTGCGAAGTTATAGGCAGCAAAAAAACATTCTCCATATCCCATTTGTGTTTCAACTAAAATGCATTTTGTTGATTTATAATCTTCAATTTCATCAATGAGATTATAGCTTGATCCATTATCAATAACTATAGTGTCTGCATCTTTGAGATTTTCTAAAATCCCGAGGGCTTTACTTATGTTGTTTATATTGTTGTCAGAGATTAAGGCTATAAGAAATTCTTTTTGCATAATATACCTCTATAGCTATAAGCTAAAAAGATCTCTTTCTTTGGCAAATCTTTTTTTGAGATTGTGCTTTTATGTTGCCAGATTTAGGGAGGGAGAATCAGAAATATTTGAAAATTGCTTGCAATTTCCTTTTAATTATTCTAAATATGGTGTAGGTCTTTTAAGTATTGAGATCATTCTATTAAAATAAAATACTGTATTTTATGTTGAACTTATAATATCTATCAGGAGTTCAATGCTTCTTCTAAGTGTTTTTTACGCACTATGTGGCGACTACCTATTGACTATGGGTCAATTTTATTATAATTTATTTATATAAAATTGCGATACTTAATAATCATGAGGTATTGCTATGAAGCGTTTATATATTATTTTTATATTATTTTTATATTATTTTTAGTAATTATTAACATTCAATGTAATAGCGGTGGTAATGCAATAGTAACAATCAATGTTGGCACTACCCCAAAAATTTCATACCTTGATCATTTTTTACAATTACTTACATTTGCAAAAAAGGCCAATGCTGCGGTTTCAACCAATGTGGCAAGCATTTCATATAAAGTTGAAGCCAGTGATATTGAAACAATAACAGGAGCCATTCCTCTTGAAACCGGTAGTGTAACTATAGAGCTAACCCCTGGAAACAACCGCACATTCACTATATATGCTTATGACTCAAATAATTTTAAAATATACGCCTGCAAAACAACAGTTGATTTACAACCAGGGAATAATACTGTTGATATTGTGATGGAAAAAACAATGTTCACAATTGATTCATCATCAAACATACCAGACATTGATTTAGCTATTGGAAATGGGATCCCTTATATTGCATATATAAAATCTTCACAAATAAATATAAAATATTTAAGTGAAACATTGCAAACAATTGATACTACCTCATTAAACTACCCTGCAGATAGTTTAGATCTGGAATATTATAATACCCTGTATATTGCCAGTCATTTTCAAAATGTTAACTATTATATTAACGTAAGTAAATTTAATGGCTCATCATGGGGCCCATTGTTAGATAATGGTGATGATATTTCAAATGTTGATAATAATCCCAATACTTTTTCATTGAAAATAAATTCAGCTGGCCCATATATTGCTTATATAATTAATGACTACTATCCTGCTGTCAAAAAATATAGCGAAGGTGCAACTCCAAAATGGGATCCAGTTGGCTCATTGAGTACTCCTCAGGGGGGTGATATTTCAATGGCCTATGATTCAGCTAATAATATTTACATAGCATATACAACATCAATGCCAACAGCTATTGAAGTAAAAAAATACAGCGGCTCATCATGGTCAAATTTTCCAAATACCAGCACTCCACCCACATATAACCCCATGGAAGTATCCATTGCAATAGATGGTAACGACGTTGTATATGTTGCTCACAGAAATAATATTAATCCAAGTAGAGTTGCTGTTGTTAAATGTCCTCAAAACGGAACTGAATGGACTCCTGCTGCTGGAAGTGATATGTATGTTTCTGGAACAATAAAAGCAGCTCAGGATATTCAAATGGCATTTGATGGTAATAATAGGCTTTATGTGGTTTATTATGACTTTAATAGTGATTATAGTAATTACCAGCTGCATATAAAAAGAGTCAACGGCTCAAACTGGGAAGAAGTAGATGTAATAAATTTACCTGCAAAACATTATGTTTTTAGTCCAAAAATAGCAATTAGAGGAGATGTTTGCTATATTGCTTACGTAGATTGTTATGATTCACAACGTGATGTTATTTTATATAAAATTATGTTGTGACATAACAAAATTTTTCATCGTAAAGGTAGTGTCCAAAATTTGTATCCCTCTAATCCCTCTGTGGCAAGATAGATTGAAAATTTTTAAAAAATACCCATCTTTAAAAAATGAATGTTAGTTGATAAATTTATATAAAAATTATTTTTGGAAAAGTCAAAATATAAAGTAATTTCGGCGATTATAATGTTTTTACCTGGAAAAGAAGATGAATAAATTTAAGGTTGTATCACCATATAAGCCTTCATACGATCAGAGTAAAGCCATTGAGGAGTTGTCCTCTGGTATTATTTCTGGCAGAAAGTTCCAGACTCTTCTTGGGGTAACTGGCTCTGGAAAAACTTTTACCATGGCCAAGGTTATAGAAGCTGTAGGTAAGCCAACTCTGGTTTTGACTCACAATAAGACTCTGGCAGCTCAATTATACAGAGAGTTTAAGGAATTTTTCCCAGAAAATGCTGTGGAGTATTTTGTATCCTACTATGACTACTATCAGCCAGAGGCTTATGTGGTTTCTTCGGATTTATATATAGAAAAAGATGCCTCTATAAATGATGAGATAGAGAGATTAAGGCTTAAGGCAACCTCTTCACTTCTTGAGAGGCGTGATGTAGTTGTGGTTTCTTCTGTTTCTTGCATTTATGGACTGGGTAAGCCTGATAATTTTGAAAAAGCTCATCTTGTATTAAAAGTTGGTCTTGAATACGGAAGGGATAATCTACTGAGGAAGTTAGTGGCGATTCATTATGACAGAAATGATGTCTCTTTTGAAAGGGGGACATTCAGGGTTAGAGGTGATATAGTTGATATCTATCCAGCATATTCCAAACAGGAGGCTTTGAGGATTGAGTTTTTTGGCGATGAGATAGATGCTATCACAGTTTTTAACCCTGTAAGTGGAGAGGTTAAGGGAACTACAGATATGTGTGCTATATTTCCAGCCAAGCATTTTATATCAGAGCCAGAGGAGATGGAAGAAACTATAAGCATGATAGAGCAGGAGCTTGAAGAAAGGCTTGAATTTTTTAGAAAGAATGGCAAACTCCTTGAGGCTCAGAGATTGGAAAGCAGAACCAGATATGATATTGAAATGCTCAGAGAAACAGGCTATTGCAGCGGCATAGAAAATTATTCCAGAATAATCGACAGAAGAAGCCCAGGGCAAAGACCCTATTGCCTCCTTGATTATTTTAAAAAGGATTATTTGATGCTTATTGATGAGTCCCATGTAACGATCCCTCAGGTGAGAGGTATGTATGAGGGAGACAGGTCTCGTAAGGAAAATTTAGTCAATTACGGATTCAGGCTTCCTTCCGCTCTTGATAACAGGCCTCTTGTTTTTGAGGAATTTGAGCAGATGATAGATCAGTCAATATTTGTGTCAGCTACTCCTGCTGATTACGAGCTTCAAAAATCAGAAGCTGTTGTTGAGCAGGTAATAAGGCCTACAGGATTGCTTGATCCAGAGATTGAGGTAAGGCCTGCTTCAAATCAGGTGGATGATCTAATAGGTGAGGTTAATAAAAGAGTTGAGGCTGGAGAGAGAGTTCTTGTAACCACTCTGACAAAAAAGATGGCAGAGGATTTAACTTCCTATTTTGAAGAGGCTGGCATAAAAACTCGCTATCTTCATTCAGAAATAGATACTATAGAAAGAGTGGAGATTATAAGGGATTTGCGCAAAGGGGAGTTTGATTGCCTTATTGGAATAAACCTCTTGAGAGAAGGTCTTGATATTCCTGAGGTTTCTCTTGTTGCAATTCTTGATGCAGATAAAGAGGGATTTTTGAGATCCAAGAGATCTCTTATACAGACCGCAGGTAGAGCTGCTCGCAACATAAATGGTAAGGTAATAATGTATGGAGATACAATTACAGGATCTATGAGAGAGGCCATAGATGAAACAGTGAGGCGTCGCAAAATTCAGCAGGCCTATAATGAAGCAAATAATATAAAGCCAGAGTCCATCAAAAAGGAAATTTTTGACCTCATAGAAAGAGAATATCTTAAAGAGAACAGCTTTGTTGAGTATGTGGCTGACTCTTCAAGGCTTTACAGAAGTAATAACTTGCAGGAGCTTGAATCTTACAGGGATAAGCTTCGTCAGCAGATGCTTGAGGCTGCAGATAATCTTGAGTTTGAAAAAGCAGCGGCAATTCGCGATCAGATGATAGATATTGAAAGGAAGATAGATGTTTTGAAAAAAAAGAAGAAGTAGGTTTAAAAAGTAAGTTAAAGCTACATATAAAGTGAATTAAATTTTTGTTGCTTACCTTTTAAATAAAAAAAAGTTGATATATTTCTTTAATGTTTTACAAAAAGCAATGTTTTGTTTTACTTTATAAACAAGCAGCTGAGTAGTTTATTTAGCTTGACTTAAAGAAGATAATTTTATGGAAACTGAAGAAAAAACGGAGGAATGCAGGTGAAGTGGTGGATATTATATTTAATTCTTGCTGTAGTGATTGGTGCAATAGTGGCTGGATATTTTTTCCTTAAAAAGAAAATGGAGGAGAAAATTTCTCTGCAAAAAGATCTGGTGGATCAGCATAAGGTAACAACGCAGATTCTTGTGCTGGAAAAAAGAATGGATAAGGTGGATAATGCAAATATTCCAAAAAATGTCGTGGCACAAATACCCAAGATCTACAAGATAAAAAAGGTCCCAATTGTTAAAGCAAAAATAGGGCCACAGGTTATGGATCTACTCTGTGATGAAGAGGTCTTTGAAAAGATTCCTGAAAAGAAGACTATTAATGTAGAGCTTGCGGGTATTTTTATAGCAGGAATTAAATCTGCCAAAGCAAAAGGCAAGAAGTAATCATCATATTCCCTTATGTCTAATGGAAAAGGCATAAGGGAATGCCTTAAAAAATAAAAAATTTCAGAAAAATAAATATTAATATTGACACAAATACTGCTGTTGCGTTAATGTCCATCTCGTTGTTTTTGATAAGCTTGATTTTTTAATTTTTATATTAAATTTTTAAATAAAATTTGAAAAAAAATTAAAAAAATCTTGACACAAAAATGACCTATTGATAAATAGTTTTGTCGTTGAGTGACAACTTGACGAGCTTCTTGTAAAACATCACATAAGCATTCTGGTAACTACTAATAGGTTGATATTAGTAAAGTGTCGGAATCTCCTTGTGTCTGGCGGTTGTGTTGCTGGAGGGGGAGATTTTTTTATGTGTTAGGTTTTGCTCTTTGAAAACTGAGTAGTATTTAGGCGTGAAAAGCGTTTAGCTTTTAGAAGTTTAATAAATGGATTAGGAAAGAACTTAAAATGATGTTATAGATATCATGGAGAGTTTGATTCTGGCTCAGAACTAACGCTGGCGGCGCGTCTTAAACATGCAAGTC
>MWCI01000043.1 GCA_002069965.1 Spirochaetes bacterium ADurb.Bin218
GTAAATTCTCTATTACTGATGCTGCCTTTATTGTGCCATAAAAGTTTTTCAGTATTTCTCTGTTTTTCTCTGCTACCCTTAATCCCTCTTCTCCTTTGCCAAGGTGACTTATTATTGGCCTGTCATATTCATCTATAAGCAACACTACCTGCTTGCCAGTAGATGAACTTAATTTTATTACAAGCTCTTCAAAAGAAGATTTTAAATTCGATGTCTCCAGTGAAAGCCCGAAATCCTTTGCTGTCCTTTCCAAAAATGAGGTTAGTGTTAAAACAAGAGTCTCAGGGGTTGTGGAATCTATGGAATTAAAATCAATTATAATAACTGGATGACTTTCCCAATTATAATCTGCATTATATATCCATAAGTTTTTAAAAAGCTCTTTTTTGCCTTTAAATATTTCCTGTAGGGTTGAAATAAGGAGAGATTTGCCAAAACGTCGTGGTCTTGAGAGAAAATAAAACTGAGCAGTTGTAATCATTTTAAAGATAAGCTCTGTTTTATCTACATAGAGCATATCTCCTCTGATCAAATTTTCAAAACTGGACTGGCCTATGGGTAATTTTTTTAACTTCATGGCTGTAATTTAACAGCAGTGCGTTCTTTTGCAAGAGTTTTTTCAGTTATGTTATATTACAGATTAGGAGAAAATTTTAAGAATTTTATCCAGAGAATATTGTAAATTTTTTTATTGTCTCAAGACTTTTTGCAGCAGCCTCTTTTGAAATAGATATGGAAATATTGCAGTCATTGTATAGACTATCTGATATAAATTTTCTCATAGCCACATAAACGTCCCTTGTGGGCATAAATATATAAGAGAAGAAATCTGATTCCTTTTCCAATATGGTAAAAGAGGAGTAAAGCATTAGAGGCTTTTCCGGAATCATAATTTTTTCGCTTCTTTGACCACCAAGAATGGTCATTTCATTGAATCTGTAGGGTATTGATTTTCCCGCCTCTCTGTTTACAGGCTCTATATGTTTTCCAGTATATGTTGGAGGCTCAACTAATAGGTGAGTTCTGTTCCCATCTGTTTTAAAGGTAATCCCTTCAGGGGTTCGATATATATCCTTGACATTTCTGTAGGCAGTGATTTCATATATAGAGTAATTGCTGTCAGGTGAGAAATATGCTGTTATTATAAATCCTCCATCAGGGGGGATTTGTTCTGTCATGTAAGCTTTTATAAGAGACATCGCTGTTGCCATAAATTATCCTCGTGCCAAAGAAATTTTCTTGCCATTATTTTAATAATATAAATTATTCTCAGGAAGGCAATAAAAAATTTTGCATAAAGATAAAAATAATTTTCATATAGAATCACTGTTGATTCCTTAAGCTTTATATGGAATAAAATGCTCCACTATTCCCCCTTTCAAAGAGGGATGCGATAGTGAAAGTGCTATTTATTATACTAAACGACATATTGAGGAATTATTACTGATATAAAATCTAATTTTAGAGGTAGATATGGATAAGCCATTTTTTGTTTCAGCACCTGTTTTGTTCAGTCAAATGGGAGGGGTTAAAAACTTGCCACCGGAGACTGCTGAATGCTATAAAGCTGGTTTTGATAGTGGAGCAGATGCTGCCTGTGCAAATATTCAGTTAACAAAAGATGGAGTTCCTGTTGTAATCTCACAGGGTCAGCTTGAAAAACTCTGTGGAGTTAAAGAATCCATTTCACAGTTAACCTTTGCGGAGTTCAAAAGTCTTGATGCTGGATATAATTTTATTGACGATAGTGGCAATAGCTTACGGGACAGAGGATTTAAATTTATGTCTCTCCGTGAATTGCTTGAGAGCTTTCCTGACAAAAAATTTAATATAAATCTTGTTGATAAAAGTGATGATTTGGTGCAGAAATATGCTCAGCTTGTAATTGAGCTTGGTGCCCAGGAGAGAATACTTACTTCATCTATCTATGGGAATATAATAAAACTTGTGAGACAATTACTTCCTGGAACAGCCACTGCTTTTTCTTTTATGGGGCTGATTGGGGTTTATGGTCTTTTTAGATCAGGTTTGCTTTATTTTGTAAGGAATTTTGAGGCCGATGCTCTTTTAACTCCAGAGGCAATTGGGGTTTCTTATATAGCCAATAGTGGACTTATACGTGAGATGCACAAGAGAGGAATAGGCGTTTATGTATGGAATATAAGCAATGAAAAACAATACAGAAGAATTGTGGAAGCAGGGGCTGATGGTTATATGACAGATGATATTCCTCTGTTGAAATCTTACAGATAGTTATTTGAGCTTTTCCATGATCTTCGCCTGATAGAAGGGATCCACAACTTTTATGCCCTTTGATTCCATTATTATGTTGTATCTCAGTTGCTTTTCGCTTATTTTTTTGCGTATCTCATTTCTCTCTTTTTCATCACTGCAGGCATTGAGCAGGTCGTTAAGGCTCATTATAGTTTTTCGTAATTCAATTTCTTCAGGAATAATTCCAGCGTTTTTAAGTATTTTATAGGACATTCGGAGTTCTTCTGGAACCATATCGAGATCATCAGGAGGAAGAGGCTTGCCCTTTCCTGGAAGATTATCAAATTCACCCCTTTCTATTGCCTGCTGAATTTTACGCTCTGCAATTATTTCAAAGATTGACATAATGCACCTTCAAAAGCAAAAGTAAAATAATAAGATTTTTGTTGCAAATTTATCCATACTCTAAAAATTTTCAACAATTAAACAGTAATTATTTCTAAATATAGTTTTTACTGTAAAATCAAAAAAATATTATCCCCACAGCCTGGGAGGGGGATAATAGCTCATTTTTATTTTAAAAAAAGTTAAGGAATAAATACTGACAATTAAAATAAAAAAGCTAAAGTGAATTTGACTTAGAATTTTAAATAGGAGGAGCTATGGCTATTTATAAATGGGATGAGCTTTCTCAAGAGGAACAGAAAAAAATAATGAATTATGTCTCATTAAACTTAGCCTCTGTGAGAGAATATATAAGGAAGAAATTCCCTCATTTATATACAGGCATGTCACCAGAGGAGGTGGCAAAGGGTTGGTTAATGATAGAAGGACTTGATGGCCTTATGGATTATATTGACAAGAGCAGATAACTGATATGAAAGAGGTTTATCCAGGAATTTTTTTGATAAAGGAAAAGGGGCTTTTTTCATTTCTTAAGCCCCCTGTAAATATTTATGTCATTACAGGTGAAGATGGCCTTGTCTTTGATGGAGGTTATGGTAGTTTTTGTTCCATAAGGCAGTTTTCAAAACAATATGAGGAGATAGAGAGGATCTGTAAAAAAAGAGGTGTAAATAATAAAATCAATCGCATCCTCTTAAGTCATTGTCATGCAGATCATTTCTCTGGACTTTTGGCTTTGAAGAAGAAATATGGATTTAAGATACTTTTGACAGAGCGAATGGCTGAACTTATTAAATCCTCAGAAAGCTATAGAAAATCCTATACTATCGAAAAGAAAAAAAGTGGAGGAAGTCTTTGTGCCTATTTATTTGATTTATTCAGCAAGGCATTATCTAAAATAGAATATCTTTTGTATAGCAGTTATTGGGGAATAAATTTTGTTCCAGTTCCTGATATAGTTATAACTGAAAACTGGAAAATATTTATAAATAATGAACAATGGGAAATTTTTCATTCCCCAGGGCATTCAGATGACCATATAACTCTTTATAATCGAGAAAAGGGAGTGCTTTTTTCTGGAGATAATGTTATGAAAAGCATAAATGTCTGGCTTGGACCACCAAGATCCAATTTGGCTGATTACGAGAAATCCCTTGAATTTATGCTTACCCTTCCAGAGCTTTCTCTCATTTTGCCAGCACATGGAAGCTCCCTGGATAATCCCACTTTTAGGATAAGAGAGATTTTGCAATGGCGCAAAAAAAGGACTGAGGATGTCTATAGAATAATAAGTGATTCAGGAGAAAATGGCATCACACTTAAGGAGATTATATGGAAACTATACCCCTATCATAGCAAGATAAAGCGTGACTTTGCCCGTGGATGGGTTGAGCTTACCATTGAAGAGCTTCAAAAAAGCGGGGAGATAGAAATCAATGGCATAAATCTCTACAAAGCTCCCGCTAAATTGATAAGGTGAGATTTATTTATTTTTTCTTTCACTCTTTGCTGGTTTTTGTATTTCCTATTGCTTGGCAGATTTTTCTCTCTCGGAGTTATCAGCGTAGTCAAAGTCGTAACTTGCAATTATAGTGATTTTGTTGTTATCTGTATTATTTAGCGCATCAAGCAAAGCTCCTATGCTAAAGCCAGAGAACTTTATATCAAATCCAAAGAGATGAGATGTTACTGGATCTACATCAGCATTGACCGGTTGACCATCATATTCAATATCCACATCAAAAATTACATGCTGGAAAATGTAATATGGTATAATGCTAACAGAGGGGGATAGCTTAAGCTCAGCCTTGGCTCCAAAAAGAGGTCCATAGGCAGGACCATAGGCATATATGTCATGTGTTTCATAGGTTATTACGATCCATGTGTATGTCCAGTGTAGTCCGCCAAAAACCATCAAGTTGTTGGTATCTGGTCTTCCAAAAAGTCTTACGCCAACATTAGCATTAAGAGGCAATGCTGGAGCATAGACATCAAGATCGATATCAGAAGCACTACCCTGTAGATAGAAAAAACCCGCTCCAAGATTATATGCAAGCTCATTGTATGAGTTTACATAATTGAAACCAATGGAACCGCCATCAATTGTTGCTACATCTATATCATAATGGATATACATGAGGTCAACAATTCTATGGGATCCAGTATCATAATCTGTGACAGGAACTCGAGGTGGTGAACTTGGGGTTACTTTGCTTGAATCAATTTCTGCAAAAGCAGGGCTTAATGAAACAAGATTCAGAGATAGAGTAATTGAAAATAAAAGAATTGTAACTAATAACGCTTTTTTCATGGCGAAACCTCCTTATTTTGAATTCTCAGCTTTAAGTTAATCAGATAAATTTACAAAAAATTTTTTTTGTCAAAAAAATGATTTTTTTTGCTAAAAAAGCCTAATAGGGCTTTTTTGACTTGACTTTTTTTCTCTCTGTAATATAATGTCTATGGAATTATATTTTTTGAGAGGTCGATCTATGAAGAAAGGGTTGATATTTGGATTGTTTGTGGCGTTGATTTCTGCTGTTGTTATTACTTCCTGCGGTGGCGGTGGCGGCGGAGCATCAAAGGCACCAAATGTTGTTGTTGTACCAGATTCTTCAACAAATACTGGAACAACAACTGGCAGTGGGGATATATCAGGAGGAAATTCTTCAACAAATACTGGAACAACAACTGGCAGTGGGGATATATCAGGAGGAAATTCTTCAACTGTTGGAGACAATAGCAACACAGGGACAGGTAGTGGAACAACTGATGGTTCTACAACAGGCACAGAGGGCGATATTAATTATGTTATTCTGATTGAGGCAAATAATGGGAATCTTTCTATAAATAATGAGTATGTTTCTCAGAATAGCTATAATCGTGCTAATAATTCCTATGCTCAAATTAAAATAACAGAAAATTCAAATTCTGTGCCATGGTCTATAGATGACAGTGGTAATATTAAGATTGTTCCTGCAGATGGCTCTGTTGAGGGAACATATACTGTTAATATTTCTACTGGTGAGAGAGAATATGTACTTGTAATAAATGTTGATGGCAATAATAGTGTTACAGTTACAACTTCCATAAGTTATCCAACAGGAAGCGCATTAGCTGTTGACCTTGACCATGGCCAGTTAATTGTAAATAATGAGGTAGTGGCAGCTATTTCTTCTTATAATTCTTCAGGATATACTCAGAGCAGTTCTGTTGTAAGTATAACAGTGAAGGATTTAGCGGGCAACATTCTTGATTCATCAATTGATCCAGTTACAGGTGACATTATTGTTTCTGGAGATTCCTTATCAAATTATAGCATAACAATTGTCATGGATGATGGCAGAGTTATTTCCTTCCAGACAAATATAACAGGTGCAATTGTTGGCAATGTTACAATTGCAGGCAGAGCCACAATGGTTGATCTTGAGAATGGAACTTTTAACAATGGAACAGAGACTATTGTGATCTCGGAAAATTCAGGTGGTACATGGGCTCTTGCATCAGATGTAAATTTTATATCTGCAACAGCAGGGGGAGGAACTATTACTGTGCCACTTGCTAATATAAAGATTGATTCTGCAACAGGTGATATTTTAATCACAGGTGGCGGCACAGCAGATGTTCCATCAGGACCTTATGAAATTAAGATTTCTGTAGATGGCAAAGAGTATATTATAAAGACCAATGAAACAGGCCAGATAGTTGATATTATCCCCGGGAATACCCTTCTTATTTTACAGAATGGCTGGGCAGAATACTCTGGCAATAAGATTGTGCAAATTGCAACAGGCACAACTGGCAGCTATGTTCTCAATAGCCAGATCTCCAATTTTGAGGCTAAGGATTCCAATGGATGCTCTGTCTCTGCAGTAATAGACAGAAATACAGGAAATATTCTCACATATAACCATGCTGTGGATGTTGTCACTATTACCTTTGATTATAGTGATAGCAAGGGCAATGTTATAACATATACAATAGTAGTTCAAAATGGAAGTATAAATTCATACAGTGCCCTTATTACAAATCCTTCGCCTGATTTTGATTTCTCTACAGTGACAAATATTAAGATTTTCTTGAAAGTTACAAATGAGAAAACAGGTCTGCCTCTTGGTCAGGTTTCTATCAACCTTAAAAAGTCAAATGGAGATCTGAACTGGCAGGGATTTACTGATGACAATGGATTGTCTGTATTTACAGCAACAGTTGAAACTGCAGCAAATACTGCTCATGTAGTTGTATCAAAAGAAGGCTTCTATAATGTAGAATGTGCAATTGATGGAATAGGGAAGCTCATTGAATTTGGTAAAAACATAGCAATGAGACCTGTTGAAGAGGTTGTTGTGGTTGATACAGATGGTGATGGAGTGTCAGACAATGATGATGAGTTTCCAAATGATCCTTCAGCAGCAAAATCTATAGAAGGAGTTTATACCCTTGCATATGAGGACCTCTATCCAGCGGCAGGTGATGCAGATGTAAATGACCTTGTTGTAAGGCTTACTATAAAAGAGATTATAGATAGTCAGAATAAGGTGAGAAGAATAGATCTTAAGACTAAGCTCCTTGCCTCAGGTGCAGGCTACACTAATCAGTTCTGGATCAATATATATGAGCTTGATTCAAATGGCGCAATTGTGAAAACCTATAAACGTGAGCTCATTCATAATCCAAAGGCTAATACTCCATATACACTTGGTTCTATATGTAATACAAAGAACTCAGAAACCTATAGAAATTGTGAGGAGTTGATTCAGGAGTCAATTGTATTTGAAGGAGGCATTGACAGAAAGAGCCTATCTCCTATGCCTTATGATCCATACATTGTATGCAACGGTGTTGCTGGCAAGGAATCTCATCTTCCTTTTGTAAAGACAATCTTCACAGGGGCTGTTAAGGATAAAAATGGATTCCCATGGGCGATACTTGTTCCATATAACTGGCTATGGCCAAGCGATGGATCAAATATTTATAGTGCTTATCCATCATTTAGTGGCTGGTGCGCAAGTGATGGAGCTAATTACTCTGATTGGTATTTGACTCCTGATATGAGATACGTTTATAAAAATAGGACAGATTTGTAAAAAAATAAGAAACTAAAGAAAAAAAAGCCTGCTTTAAGCGGGCTTTTTTTGTGTGCCTCTGGCATGGCCGCACACTTGTCTGTGCGGTTGTGAGCCCTTGATTGTCTTTCTGTCTAACAACTCAGTCCGCTAAGGCGGGGAGTGCCAACTGTAATCAGGTGAAGAAAGCAGTCAACCACAGAGGTGAGTCTTTGAACAGGAAGAAAGGGTGAAGCCCCGAATGATAGTGACGATACCTGAGTCTGAATGCGTCAAAAAGAGAGGATTGTGAGTGAAATAATCACTCAGCTCTACTCGATTCCTCTGCAAAAAGAGAAAGAACATATCTAGCTAATTTAGATGGTTCTATCCCAATGGGATCTATTGCCTCAAGAAGTCCTGTGCTTAAAAGTATTATCTGAGTAATTCTTGCAAGGAACTGTAGATCAAATTCACTTTTGTCTATTTTTGGCAGGTCTGTCTTTGCCTGTTCTATTACTTTTTTATAGATTTCAAGGTGCTTTCTAAAAAAAGCACTAATGGGTTTCATCATCTCTGGCTTCTCAAGGCCATAGAGTATCAGGTTTATAAATACTTTGATATTTTTTTGATTGAGGACAAAGTTCTCAATGTTAAATAGTGTAGAAAGCAAAGCTCTATCCCCACCTTCTGCATAGGAGTTCACCATATTCATGTGTTCTTCTTCTATGCCAGTAAAGAAATCTTCCAGAAGCCCAAGGAATAAGGATTCCTTTGTTGGAAAGTAATAGCGCAGTCCGCCTTTTGATATTCCTGCCTCATCTGCAACATCCTGCATTGAGATATAAGAGTAGGAGTATTTGTCCAGCAACTGCTTAAGTGAGTTGAGTATATGTTTTCTTTTTATGGAGGTGTCCATTGTTTTTCTCCAATAGGTACTTGTTGTAAATGACATTTTGTTTTTGATGAGTAAGTAAAATCAAGCAATTAATGATATTTTTGTTTTCAGTATTACTTAACTTTTTTTAAAATAACAATACTCTATTATCCACGCTGCAGAAGGCGGCGTGGATAATATTTTCTTGAGTTCACACTAAAAATTATATTTAGGAATAATTACTCTTTTGTTTTTGAATTTATAACTCTTTTTTAGTAATAATACCTAAAAATCCTTTTTAGTGGAAATTAACAAAGCATTTTTTCTTTGAAGAAAAATAATAATTGAAAAAATTTTATATATATTTAAAAATTGTCAAAAATATTTATATATTGTTTTTTAAGTGTTAATTTTTTAAAAACTAAAAAAGAGAGTCCTCTATGAATGTAAATATAAAAGAAACAGAAAGTGTTGTCATCCTTGAATTTGAAGGAGAATCTGATCCCTCTTTTATTAAAAAATTTTCTGAAGTCTCTGAAGAGGTCAATAAAAAAAACAAAGATGTAGAGGTTGACCTCTCCAATGCAACTTATCTTGATTCTTCCACTATAGGTATTTTGATAAAAATTCACAAAAATCAAAAGCAAAAGAATTTGGCATTTACAATCACAAGCGCCTCAGAAAGAGTTATGTCTTTGCTCAAGCTCTGCTCACTCTCAGAAGCCTTGCAGTAATTTTATAAAAAATAATAATTATTCCTAAGAATACTTCTTAGCATATTGTAAGAAAACTTTATACCCGTTGCTTAGCGCTGGGGTATAAAGCATTTACTGGATAAAAAAGTTAAGAAATAAATACTTAAAAAATTACTTATTCTCTTGTAAAAATTTTTTTTATTTGTATATTATATATTAATATCAAGGTCCTTTCTATATCAAGGGAGATTTAAGTAAGAGGGGATATTTAGAACTGCATTATTTATTTTTTTATGAGTACAGTTTCAGAATTTTATTTTTTGGGAGTAATTATTTATGAATAATAACATTTTTTTACGGTTTAAGGGCTTTCTTGATTCCAGTATAAGATTTAAGCTGATGGTAAGCACTTCTTTAGTAGTATTTATCATTTACATAATTAGCAGCCTTCTGGTTAATTACAGAGCAAGTGATATAATAATAAAGAATCTTAACCTCATTATGCAGAGCCACGCAGAAAAAACTGCAAAGGATATATATACAAATCTTAAGGAAGGAATCGGTATAGTTGAAAGCGTCAGTGTCAATCCTGTAGTAATAAGCTATATGACAAAGACAACTACAAAGGATTCCATAAGAAAAGTTCCAGAATATTCTACTGTTATAAAAACATTCAAGAATTTGAAAGAATCAAAGGCTAATATAAGCTCTGTATATGTTGGTGTTGATAAGCCTTCTTATGTTGTGGATGAAGGGGAGTGGGTAAATCCTCCAGATTATGTAATGCAGGAGAGGGTTTGGTATAAAGAAACAAAAAATCGTAAGGCTCTTTTTGTATCTACACCTTATGAAGATGCTATTACAAAAAAAAATGGTTGTTACAATTGCAACTCCAGTTAAGGGCTTGAAGGGAGAGTTTTTGGGTGTTGCTGGTGTAGATATTGCTATAGATGAAATATCAGAGCTTATGAAGAATTTTAAATTCCTTGACACAGGGTATGCCATACTTCTGGACAGGGATAGCCTTGTGCTATATCATCCCGATAGTGAGAGAATTTTAAAGACGAAATTTATTGATGAACCTGTGGTCAGCCATATTGCAAAGAGAATGATAAGTGGTGAAAGGGGTAGTGAGTATTATACCTTTAAAGGTCTTGATAAATATATAAGCTTTGCACCTGTGCCTGTGAGTGGATGGTCAGTTGGGGTAATTGTTCCTGCATCTGAGGTGGAGTCAGAATTAACCACATTTAAAGTAATTTTTATTATTATACTTATTGCCTTTGTTATTGCAATTGTTCTGTCATTGGATCTCTTGCTAAAGAAATTACTTAGAACTATACCAGAGATTTTAGCGGCCTTTGAAAGGGCCTCTAAAGGGGATCTCTCGTCAGAGATTAAAGTTCAAAGCGGTGATGAAATAGGCCGCCTGGCAGAGGGTTTTAATAATATGATTAAAAAGCAGAGGGAAATTCTTGAAAGAGTTCTCTTTGCCTCAGATAAAGTTAAAGAGACAGCTGGCAAGATTGCAGAGGGTAATCAAGATCTTTCCCGCAGAACTCAAACGCAGGCTGCATCCATTGAGGAGGTTGCCTCAACAATAGAGGAGATAAACGCCTCTATCAGTCAGACATCAAATAATTCAGAAAGGGCAACTGGAGTTTCCCGTAAAACTCTTGACGCAGTGAAAGAAGGTGAGAGGGTAATAGAAGAGACAATAAAATCCATGAAAGAGATAACAGAAAGCAGTAAAAAGATTGCAGAAATTATTAAGGTTGTGAATGATATAACATTTCAGACAAACCTCCTTGCACTTAACGCTGCTGTAGAGGCCGCAAGAGCTGGCGAGGAGGGCAGGGGCTTTGCTGTTGTTGCAGGAGAGGTGAGGAATTTAGCTGGGAGAACTGCTGAATCCTCAAAGCAGATAGAGGTTCTTATCAAGGAAAGCATTTCCCTTGTGGAGAAGGGCAACGACCTTGCAATGCGTTCTGGTGAGATGTTAAAGGAAATAGTTGAAAATACCGGTATAAACTCAGATGTTATAGAGGAGATTTCTGCATCTCTCAGAGAACAGGCCTCTGCAATTGAGCAGATACAGGTTGCAGTTAATCAGATGAGTCAGGTTACTCAGCAAAACTCAATTATGGTTGACGATATGGTTTCTGCCAGTGAGCTATTAAGCTCAGAGGCCGACTCTCTTGCAGAAATAGTCTCAGTATTTAAAATTAAATAGGAGATAATATGGAAATATTCAAGCCTGAGGTAATATTGCTTGCAATAACACCTAATGCGGAAAAGCTAATAGAAGAAGCTGGAAGAACTTGCTATCTTTCTCTTTCTAAGATAACTGATGATAGTGAGAAGAATTTTATACGCAGTGCCATCAAAAGAGGTCACCATTCAATACTGGAACATGCCACTGCTACTTTTAGAATATTAGGTGCATCACGTGCTTTTACTCATCAGCTTGTCCGCCACAGGCTTGCCAGTTTTTCTCAACAGTCTCAGCGTTATGTAGATGAGTCGGAATTTAACTACATAGTCCCCCCAGATATTGCAGCCAACCCTGATGCCCTTAGGGTCTATAGAGATTTTATTGAGCATGCAAGGCAGACCTATGGTAAATTTAGAGAGCTTGGCATAAAGAAAGAGGATGCAAGATTTATTTTGCCCAATGCTTTAGAGAGTCAGATTGTATTTTCTGCAAATTTCAGAGAATTTAGAACTGTCTTTAACCTGCGCCTTGAAAAGGCTGCTCAGTGGGAAATCAGAAGGGTTTGTCTGGAGATGCTTAAAATCTTGCAGCAACATGCTCCTTCTGTTTTTGGTGATTACATAATAAATGAAGAGGAATGCACTGCAAGGTCTAATCTCATCTAATTTTTAGGGCATGGCCTGTAGTTTTATTTCTGAGTCTTTTTCATAGTGAAATTTTTTTGAGAGCCTATACTCTTTTTCAAAAGAGGTAATATATTTTTTTTCTTTGTGATCTCTGTGTTTTATAGTAACAATATCTGAGTCTTTTTTGAAGATGATAACCCTTGATTCAATATTTGAAAATAAATCCTCTCTTATTGCACCATTATCAATAAATATTGTTCCACCTAAATCTTCGTTTTTGTAGTCGGTAAAGGGAAGATATCCTGGTATATGGGAATGTCCACTAATCCATATATCCACTTTATATTTTTTTAGGACGGATTCAAATCTCTCGGAATTTTTTATAAATTGACGTTCAATGTTTGCCCTTGATTGCAATAAGCCGCTGTTTTTGAGACTTCCATGAGTTACAGTTATGATTATTTTGTCTTGGTTTTCAATAACATTTTGTTCCCACCATTGGAAAACATTATCTGGTATTTCTGTCATTCTACCTGAGGCAGAGTTTGAGATGAATAGCAAAAGAATATTTCCTGCTGTCACAGAATAGTGTAGCTTTGGGTTTACAAGTCTTGTGTATGTTTCAATATCTCGCCATTCGTGGTTCCCTGCTATTTCAAACCAGTTGAGGCAGTTGACTTTTTTCCTCAATTCAAGATATTCTCTATAGAGGTGCTCAGATCTACTCTTTTCAACAATATCACCTGCTGTGATTGATATATCAATTCTCTCTAATTGAGACATGTCATCAACTGCAATTTTAAAATCCCTGAGTGTTTTGTTATCTTTAGGCTGGATATCTGAGTGGCTCCAGATTATAAAATCAACCTCTGTAGAGAGGCTTTGGCCTGCTGTGCTACATGAAAGGAGAAGGGTAGATAGTGCAATAAAAAAAAGGAATCTCTTTTTCATTGTTATATATAAATAAATCCCTTCTTAAGGGATTTATTTCAGGGCAATATTCATCTCCAGTTGGCCCATGGGGCTATAGAGAGTGATCCCAAGTGTTGTCTGCTTGATCATTGTTATTTTAAAATCTTTACCTTCAACAACAGTTGGTGTTGTCATATCTATTGTCTTGCCAGTGGATGCAAAAAGATTCATTGCATTTCCTGTAATCATATTGGCAAGCTCACCTATAATATCCTTGTATTCATGTTGAATTTGTTCTGGTGATAGCCCAGGGACAAGAACTTGAGCAATCTTTTCTACCATGGGAAAGCTCATGCTGTAGACCACCTCTCCTGTCACTCCCCCTGTTATGCCTATTATGATGGCTATATCCATGGAAGGTATTGGATTTTCTTTGATAACCAGTTTACCTCTGCGAAGATCTACATTGAGAATGGATTTAAAAACCACACTGGCTGCTTCAAGAAATGGATTGATATATTCAGCATTTATACTCATCGCAGAGACTCCTCTTATAAAAGTTCTTGTATATTATAATTATACAAAATATGTTGTGTTGAATCAATCAGTTTTTAATTTTTTTACGATTTTTCCTTTTTCACTAATGTCTTTCATCAAATTGCGTCTATAGGACATTATACTTTCGGATCTTATCATATTTTTTATCTTTTCAATTTCTTCTTTTTCCTGTGAAATTTGTCCCAGCTTTTTCATTTTTGGCGTAAAGACATATATCCCATTTGCAGCGTTTATTGCATGGGATGCGGAATTTTCCTTAAGGCCAAGCAGTTCAGAGGCAAATATTTGAGAATTTGTAATAGCATAAATCTCCTTAGGTTCTTTTTCATCTGTCTTGACAGTGTCTCCAATTTTAAATTGAGAAGAGTTCTTAGGGCTTACATTTAAAATTGATAGAGCCGCAGAGAAAGATCCTCCAGAGGAGGCTATGTTGTTTAGCTTTTCCTCAATTCCTCGTTTTATTTTTTCAAGCTTTTTAGCTTCAATTTCGTTTTTAATCTTTTCCCTGTCTGTCTTTGGATCACTAATTTTTACTTTATTGGTTGAGATTTCATTGTCAATTTCAGCATCTGTTGCAGTTACTTCTGCTTTATGTCTGTTTTTTAACTCTTCATCGGATAAAAATGCGTAGGTAATTTGAATTTGTGAGTTTTCAATTAACTGCCGTGTTTTTATTTCTTCCTGGAGGGCTGAAGTCCCACTTGCTATTAAAAACATCAGATCAGAAATTGCAAGCTCTCGTCTCAGTATCTTGTCGTATTCATCAATGCTGAGTCTAAAGTTTTTTAGTAATATTTGAAAATAATCAGGATCGAATTTTCCTGTTGCAGGATTTTTGAATTCTTGAGAATTTTTTATAACCCTTGCAATCCTCTCCTCAGATGCTGTAAGGCCATTGTCGTAGGCCTTTTCTTGCAGGAGTAGTTCCAGGATCAGATTATCCAGTATAAAGCTTTCCATCTTCTGATTTTTAAATTGAGAAAATTTCATGTCTCTGTATCTCAAAAAATCAAGGGCATGAACATTTTTGCCATTGACAGTTGCTACAACTGTTCTATCTGCCATGCCACAGCTTGTCATATCTGGCATACCAAAAGAAAAAACGATTATTGCTACAAAAAATGCCAGAATAAAATATCCTGTATATTGAACTAATTTGTTCCTTGCTTCTCCCATTTTTAACCTTCTAAATAGTGATTTAGTCTATTTTTTGTTTTTAGCAGGTTTTTCTGCTTCATCAACCAATAAAATTGGTATGCCCTCTTTTACTGGGTATCTAAGTCCACATTCAGTGCAGATTAGCTTTTGATTTCTTGCGTCGTATTCCAGATCTCCTTTGCATGAGGGACATGCAAGTATATCCAGTAATTTGGTATCAATCATATTTACTACTCCGGAAAAATAGCTCCCTAAAGCCTATTAAAAGGACTGCCCAGTAGTCAATCAAAATAATTTTGTAATTTTTAAAAACTCTTAAAAAATTTTCAGTAATCATCCCTAAATATAATTTTTAGTGTAATATCAAGAAAATATTATCCCCGGTGCAGAAGACGGCTGGGATAATAGATTATTTTTATTTTAAAAGAAGTTAAGGGTTAAATAATGAAAAATTTTTGCAATATTTGCAAATATTTTCGTTTTATATAAAATTGGACCTTATTTGTTAAGTTTTGAGTTATTTTAATTTTTCTTGAAATTTCGCTGCTTTCTTTGGATTTTGCATTTATATTTTATATTTTATGGAGAGTTTATGGCTAAAGTAGGTATTGTTCTTTTAAGTGGAGGATTGGATTCTGCAACAGTTGCAGCAATAGCCAGGAATGAAGGCTATGATTTGCATGCTATGACTTTTTTGTACTCCCAGAGGCATAAGATAGAAGTCCTTTTTGCAGAGAGGCTTGTGCAGCATTTTGGCATAAAAAAACATATAAAGATTGAAATACCATCAGAGATTTTTCAAACAGCTCTTGTTGAGGGTAGCAATATCTCTGTCCCAAAAAATAGAGATATTGATGAAACCTCAATTCCTGAGACCTATGTCCCTGGGAGGAACATTCTTTTTTTATCCTATGCTCTTGCCTATGGAGAATCTGTTGGAGCAGATGCTATTTTTATAGGAGCAAATGCAGTGGATTATAGCGGCTACCCTGATTGCAGACCTGATTTTTTTGAAGCCTTCAAGAAGATGGCTGACAAGGGAACAAAGGCAGGAGTGGAGGGAAGAGGGATAAATATATTTGCACCATTGATGTATCTCAAAAAGCATGAAATAATAAAACTTGGTATATCCTTAGGTGTGGATTATTCCCTAACTCATAGCTGTTATGATCCCTTTGAAGATGGTTCATCCTGTGGGAACTGTGATAGCTGCATTTTAAGAAAAAGAGGATTTGCAGAGGCTGGGGTTGCAGATCCAACAAAATATAGAGAATAGTAATGCTAAATTTATTGCTGGATTTTTTCTTCCCCTGTTACTGCATTTCCTGTGGGGTTCCTATTTCATCGCGAAGCAATTATCTTTGCATAAATTGCAGGAGCACTCTGCCTTTTGCAACTAATAACTGTGAGAGATGCGGTTCAGTTCTGCACGATGGTCTATGCCTGTTTTGTAACAATAGGGAGGTTTATATATCGAAACATATTTCAATTTTTGAATACAGGGGAACTGCCAAGGCTGCACTCCATGGCCTCAAATTTAAGGGGCTTAAAAATATTGCCATGATTTTTCCTGATTATATTGTTTCTGCAATTGACAGTATGAATGAGCAAATAGACATTGTGACATACGTGCCAATGTCATGGAAGAAGTTAAGAGCCCGCGGTTACAATCACTGTGAACTTATTGCAAAACGTGTTGCCTCTAAAAGAGGTTTTTGTTTTAAGAAAACTCTTGAAGAAAATAAAGGCTATATTGCTCAGAGAGAATTCGGTTATAAGGAGAGATTTATAAATGTAATTGACAGATATAGGGTAATCAGCAAGAGTAATCTCTTTGGGAAGTCAGTGCTCATTATAGATGATGTTTTTACAACGGGAGCAACTGTTAATGAATGCGCACGTAAACTTCTTGAGGCTGGAGCTGCAAAAGTTTTTTCTGTAACAATAGCTCGCGCCGACATAAAAAAGCTTGAAAATATCTGAAAATCATTTATACTTTATTTGTTAATTAAAATTGACTTTGTAATATCTTAATCTGTTGGGTTTTAGATGGAGAGGATATCTGGCGATAACTATGAGATTATTGTTTTAGAGGGAAGAGTTGATCAAGATGAGTCTGAGGAGCTTGAAGCTATGCTCAATGATTGCCTTGATGAAGGGAAATATAATATATGTATTGATATGATCGATGTTAAACATATATGCAGCTCTGCTCTCGGAGTTCTTGTGGCAATTAAAAGGAAGATAAAGAATAATCAGGGGGATATTAAGCTTATAATAAGCAATGATAATCTTCTTAAACTTTTTCAAACTACAATGCTTGATAAGGTCTTTGAGATTTACGAATCCAGACGGGAATGTCTTGCAACATTTGATTGATTATGGCAGATAAACTTAAAGAAATACTTTCTCCTGTTTCTGAAGAACTGGCAAAAGTTGACATAAACATAAAAAAGAATTTAGAAACAGGTGTTCCTTTTATTGATAAGAGTGCCTTGCATCTTTTTGCAAAGGGTGGCAAAAAGATAAGAGCCTCTCTTGTTATTCTCTCTGCTGCTATGGGTGGTGAGGTTACAGAGAGGGTTATAGAGCTTGCTGCTGCTGTTGAGATTATTCATGCGGCATCCCTTGTCCATGATGATATAATAGATAAATCCTTTTTGCGAAGAGGTGATCTCTCTGTCCCAAGCAAGTTTGGCGATAAGGTTGCTGTTTTAGCAGGGGATTACATGTATTTAACTGCTGTGGGTATTGCCGTTGACAACAGCAATAAAAAAATCCTGAAGTCTTTATCTAAGGCTACAAGGGAAATGGTGCAGGGTGAACTCTATCAGCTTGAGTATTCAAATATTGATAAAATAACGCAAGAACACTATTACAATATAATAAACCGCAAAACAGCTCAGCTTATGGCAGCAAGCGCTTTTATTGGTGGAGCAGAAGTTGGTTTTGATGATAACAGGTGTAATGCTCTCTATTCCATGGGGCTTGATTTAGGATATGCGTTTCAGATTGTTGATGATACACTGGATTTCAGTGAAAGCAGTGAGGTAACAGGTAAGGATATAGGTAATGATTTTAAAGATGGGAAGATAACTCTCCCCTTTATTTATATCCTAAATAGCGGTGATGAGGCAGATCGCAGCAAGGTTATGGATTTTTACCGCTCACCAGATGATGCAGATTTTGCTGAAATAAAAGATCTTATACATAGAAGTGGTGCCTTTGATTTTTCTCTTGCCAAAGCAAGGGAATTTGCACAGAGATCTAAAGATTGGCTTGATATATTTGAGAGCTCAATTTATAAAGATATTATTATAGAAATTATTAATTTTGTTGTTGAAAGAAATTACTGAATGTGATTGTTAACCTTAATATATTTTTATAAGGAGGATCTATGATTACAAAAGAACAGGAAGAACTCCTTAAGTTTTATAATGCTGGTCTTATTGCCTATAAGCAGCGACGATGGGATGAGGCTATAAAGTCTTTTGAGGAGGCTTTAAAAATAGTTCCTGGTGATGGTCCTTCTGAAATATATCTTGAGCGTGCAAAAAAATTTAAAGAAAATCCACCATCTGATGATTGGGATGGTGTATATGTTATGACTACTAAATAAAAGTGTATGGGTAAATTTAATGACAAAGAAGATTATTCAGGTAAATAAAAATCCTGTTTACGAAATAGGAATGATTTCTACGGTATTTAATAAGAATACCGAATTTTATGGTGATCTCTCTTTTAAAAAATCTCTTCAGATCAATGGTAAGTTTGAGGGAGAGATTACCTCTGGCAATTTTCTGGTAATAGGTGAAGAGGCTTTTGTTAAAGCAAATATTAAGGCAGACATAGTAATAATAAAAGGAACTGTTCATGGCAATGTAGAAGCCATAAGCAGGCTTGAGATTCACACTGGTGGAAAACTCTATGGCAACATAAGAACTAAAAAACTCATGATCTCCGATGGAGTTGTTTTTGAGGGCAAGTGTGAAATGATCAAGCCTTATGAAAAAAAGCCTAAAAAGACAGAGGATCAGGGAGAAGAAAAAACTGCCTGAATTAGCTCAGAATCATTCTTATTGATACATACAAAAGAACAAAGCCAAACATCTTTTTTAAGATGAGTGGATCGATTTTCAGTGCAATTTTGCTTCCCAGCCATGCGCCTCCTACAAAGAAAAGTGCAATTATTATTGCAGTTTTGAGATCCGCTTTGCCTGCTTTGTAATACTCAAAAGCAGCGAGTATACCAATGGGAGGGATCATGGCTATGAGTGTTGTGCCCTGTGCTGTCTGTTGTTCAAAGCCCATGATGAAGACCAGTGCAGGTATCATCAATATTGCGCCACCTATGCCAAGAAGTCCACTGGCAATTCCACCAACCAGTCCTATGATAGCTATAATTATATTATTCATAATCTTTACCTTAAGATATTTTTTTTATTTTTATTTTAACATCTTATTTTTGCAATAAAAAAAAGATTTGCATCTTTTATTTTAATTTGAATGAATGAGACTATCTTGTTTTGATTTTTTATTTTGCCGGGGGGATTTATGGAGGATATTATAGCTCTTGAATTTAAAGATAGAATTGCCTTTTTGACTCTTTGCGATCCAAAGGGCCTTAATCTTGAGAATCTTGAAATGGTAAAGGTCCTTGCAGAAAAACAGGAGGAGATAGATCGCAATAAAGAGATCCGTGCTGTTGTTGTTCAGTCTTCAGTTAAAAATTTTTCGGCAGGTGCGGCACTTACGTTTTTGCAAGATGTTAATAGTCGTTTTATTAAAGATAATCTGAATTTTTTGCAAAGGGCTTTTTCCAGATTTCAGGAGTTGCCTATTCCTGTTATCTGTGCAATCAACGGAATCTGTTATGGTGGAGGCCTTGAGCTTGCCTTAAGCTGTGATATAAGAATTGCTTCAAGGGATGCAAAGTTTTCCATGCCAGAGGTTCGTTTTGGTTTTACTGCAGATCAGACTGGAACAACAAGGCTTGCAAAGTTGCTTGGTATTGGAAATGCAAAGAAGATGATCTTATTATGTGAGGAGATAGATGCTGAGGAGGCATACAGAATTGGGCTTGTGGAGTATCTGGTGGAAAAGGAGGAGCTTCATAGCTTTGCAGAAAAACTGGCCAAAAGAGTTGCCTCTTTCCCTCCTTCAGGTGTGAGGTTTGGCAAGATAGGAGTCAATGTTGCTGCTGAAGGAAATACCTATGCAAGTCTTATGTTTGAACAGGCTCAGTCAATTTATTGCTTTGGCACAGAGGATAAAGAGGAGGCGGTTAAATCCTTTATGGAAAAGCGTAAAGGTGTCTTTAATGATAAATGATTATGTGTTGGGCAGAATGCTCTGCCCAATAATATTTAGTTTTCTGCAATAATCATCTCTGCAACTTTTTTGCCAGATAAAAGCATTCCTCCAAAAATTGGTCCCATGCGTGGTCCACCAAAGGTAGCGTTTGCAGACATTCCTGCAACATAAACATTGTTGAAGACCTCTTTTGTATTACTGAGGGTGAGTCTTTCTGCTTTTTCTGCCCACATTGATCTCTCCCCAAGAATGGAACCTGTTTCTGTAAATAACTTTAGGCCGCTTTTTCTGCATATAACCTTAAGAACCTCAGTGTCATGCCCTGTGGCATCAACTATGAATTTTGCAGATATTGTGAGTGGATCAACGTGCAGACCTGCCATTTCAACAGGGGTCCAGTTTATTACAAGGCCACATATCGTGTTGTCCCTTATAACGACATCTTCAACTGTCATGCAGTTAAAGATTTTTGCTCCGGCTCTGCATGCGGCAGAACATAATGTAGTAACTGATTCCACAGCATCTGCAGTGTAATATCCTTGCTCATAGAGGGATGTTCTTATTCCATATTCATCGAGAATTGCTTTGCCCTCTTCCTGAACAACTATTTCATTGAAGAGCATTCCTCCGCCCCACATGCCTCCACCAATGGATAGTTTTTTTTCAAATAGAGCAACTTTTTTCCCGCTCAAGGCAAGTCTGTGTGCAGCAACAAGACCCGCTGGGCCGCCTCCCACAACTGCAACATCAAGCTCTGTGGAGTCTGAAAGCTTTTTCATAAAGGTCTCCACTATGGCTCTGGTGATAACTGTTTCTTGTAGTTCCATAAAATTCTCCCTGAAATTATATTAAAATCAGGGGATGCTTTAAAATTAGAAGGCCAATCTCTCCCTTCGCAGGCATTACCCTGTTCAGGTTCAAAGGGTCTAATCTCAGCCTTTTTAAGGCACCCCTGGATTTTGCTATTGGCGAGTTGTTTAAATTATATTAAAATTTTAATCTCTGGTAAAAATATCCCTTGTAAATACCTTATCCCTCACATCCTCTAAGTCGGGATGAAAGCGATTTGCTACAATAATATCAGATAGCTTTTTAAACTCTTCAAGGGAATCAATTCTTTTTGAACCAAAAAAATGTTCTTCTTTAAGTGAAGGCTCATATACAATACATTCAATTCCCTTTGCCTTAATTCTTTTCATTACCCCCTGAATGGATGAAGCTCTGAAGTTGTCTGAGCCTTCTTTCATTACAAGTCTGTAGATTCCAACTCTCTTTGGTTTTTTGGCAATGATAGCATCTGCAATAACATCCTTGCGAGTTCTATTGGAGTCCACTATGGCCTGAATGATATTATTCGGAACATGCTCGTAATTGGCTCTAAGCTGTTTTGTATCCTTGGGCAGGCAATATCCTCCAAAGCCAAAGGATGGGTTGTTGTAATGCATTCCTATTCTCGGGTCAAGACCAACTCCTTCAATGATTTGCTTTGTGTCCAGATTATATTGCATTGCATAGGAATCCAGCTCGTTAAAGTATGCTACGCGCAGTGCAAGATAAGAATTTGCAAAAAGCTTAATGGCCTCTGCCTCTGTTGGAGATGTAAAAAGCACAGGGGTATTTTCATCCAGTGATCCTTCTTTTAGGAGCTGAGCTATTATCTCTGCCTCTTTTGATTTTTCTCCAACAATGATACGTGATGGATGGAGGTTGTCGTAAAGAGCTTTGCCTTCTCGCAAAAATTCAGGGGAAAATATAATTTTCATCCCTGGATAGGACTTTTTTATTTGCTCTGTGTATCCTACAGGCACAGTGGATTTAATGCAAACTATTGCACCTTGGTTTATTCTATATATATCATCAAATATTTGTTCTATGGCTGATGTATCAAAATGATTTGTTTCTGTATTGTAATCAGTTGGCCCTGCAACAAAAATAACCTCTGCATTTTTATAAGCCTCTTCTGGAGAGGTAGTGGCTCTTAGGTTTAAGTTTTTATTTGCAAGAAAGTAAGAAATTTCATCATCATGTATAGGCGATATTTTTTTGTTTATTAAATCTACTTTTTCCTGAATAATGTCCAGTGCAATAACCTCATGTCTCTGAGAAATTAAAACTGCTATGGATAAACCAACATATCCTGTCCCTGCAACTGTAACTTTCATGTTAACCTCTATATTTTAAATTATAGGATACAGAAAGCAGCATTGGCACTTCAGGTCAAGATAATTTTTTTATCTTTTTTGTGCCGTTTTTGTAGAATAAAAAAATTTTTTAGAAAAATTTTAAAATTTGCTTGCAAAAAAAGGGGTAGTGTTAGATATAAGACTCACTGAGTCTTTGGTGAGCGAGCGTGGTGGAACTGGCAGACACGCTAGACTTAGGATCTAGTACCGTAAGGTGTGGGGGTTCGACTCCCTTCGCTCGCACAAGAGGAATAATATGCGGGAATAACTCAGTGGTAGAGTGCAACCTTGCCAAGGTTGACGTCGCGGGTTCGAATCCCGTTTCCCGCTCAGGTAAAGGGGCAACAAGAGTTGCTCCTTTTTTTATTATTAGCTTATTTAGCTCCATGTGTTTTAAGAATTTTTTCTGCCTCACCAAGGGCTTTTTGCAAAACAGAGACTCCTTCCTCATCTCGGCTATTGACATCTGCACCTTTTGATATGAGAAATTGTATAATCTCTAAATCTCTCATGCCTGATTGAGATTGGCCTCCAAGCTTTTGAATTGCAATTTTACCTGAGTATGAGTTCACTGCATACATTAGTGGAGTTTCGCCTTTGGCATCTTTTGCATTGATCGAGGCTTTTTGTGATATAAGGTATTTTACCATGTCTAAGTTTTCTCTATAAATTGCAGCCATGAGAGGTGTAACCCCACTGTATGTTTTTATATTAACATCTGCTCCACTGGCAATGAGGAACTTTACCATCTCAAGGTCTCCAGTATATGCAGCATTATATAGGGCTGACTCTCCTTTGTTATAGGCTCTTGCATTTATGTTGGTCTTCTCATTTATTATGGATTTTACTGCTGATATGTTCCCCTCTGTTGCTGCAGAAATGAGTTGTTCTTCTTTTTCCCTTTTTGATTTTTCAATAGAGCATTTATTTTTTAAATTTTGAAATGTTTTTTTTGCATCATCTATTACTGGATTTTTTTGTTTTTCAAAAATTTCTATGTATTTTTATAAGTAGGATGCAGCAATGCATGGATCTCCAAAGCCATCACTGTAGACTATAGATAGATACCATTTTTTTAGAGCTTCATTATTATAAAGCCTTAAATTTGGGAGTGGACATTTGAATATTTATAAATTTAAAAAATTGTTAAAGATTTTATGAGAAATTCCGATATTAATATAAATTCGAAAGAATTTTCATTTTACACTCCAACGGTCTTCCTTGGAAATTAAGGCAGTCAGAGGTAAGACCTTTTGCAACAAACGGGATAGAGATATCCCGTTTTTTTTATACTTCTGGTCTATAAATTATTACATTCTTATTGTTTCTGTGAGTTCATATAGAGTTTCAATATATTCTTGAGCTGGTTTGTCCCAATGATATACAGATTTTTCAGCATTTTCTCTTATCTTTGAGAAGGTATAATCATCTGACCTATGGAAGAACTCAGCTGCCCTTGACATCGCATCATAAAAAGCCCAGGGAGTGAAGTCTGTAAAGAGAAATCCACATCCCTCAATATTATCTCCAGAAACAACCACTGGTTTTATTGTGTCCCTGAGACCGCCAGTTGCTCTTGCTATAACAGGAGCGCCTGCTGCCATTGCCTCAAGCTGAGATATGCCACCTGGCTCATGGAGAGAAGGCATTAGAAAATAATCGCAGCTTAGCAGAGGAACTGCAACATCCTGGAAGCCAAAGGAAACAGAGACTCTATCTGGATAGTATTGACTCAATAGGTAAAGTCCATGGGCTATTGCCTCACCTCTGTTGTCCCCTGCAGCAATACCTCCACCTGCAATGAGCTGAAATCCTAAGTTTTTAAATATTCCCTCTGAGGCCTCAAGTAAAAGCTGAAATCCCTTTTGCTCAGAAATTCTGTGAATCATTACAGCAAGTATCAAGTCTGGATCAACTTTTATTCCTCTTTCCACTTGCAATAAAAGCTTTCGCAGCATTCTTGTAACAACCTTTCTTCTGAGGGGATCTGCAATTCTCTCTATATAATCTTTTCCGTGGAGAATCTCTGGATATCTGGAATTTATTTTTTCTTTTAAAACTGTATCCTCATCAATGATTGTCAGTAATCTGTTGTAGAATTTATTTATAAATCCAGATCTCTCAAGAGATTCTTCAATCTTTTGGCGGAAGTCTCTGGCAATTGCATTGCTTATCCCTTTAACATTGTAAAGAATATGTTCAAGGCCATCGCATGCAATTTCGATCTGCTTTGCATAAGATGGACTTACTGTAATACTCTGACGGGCAAATCGTATTCCTGCAGCCATGCAGTTCAGTTTATCACCATGGACTGGATCGCAAAAATCCCCAGCTCTCCAGGAGGGAAGATTGAATAGGTTAAATAGATCAAAGCCATTCTCATATCTGTAGTAGGAGTCAAAGTATTGCCACCCACCATTGTGTATAATGTGAACAAAGGTGCATTCCCTAAAGATTGGATTATTGTCATAGTAGGAGTCACAACGTATAATACCATTGAATATACCAGCAAAGGCATCATTTGTAACTGTATACCTTGGTTTGAGATCAAAGGTCAGTATTACCTCAGCGCATGCTCTTGCAAAGGCAATTCTTTTTCTTAGCTTCTCTTCTGCTGTGATTCCCCAATAAAGGCCATTAAAGAATTCATAGTGATCAAGGAGATAGTATTTTATTCCATCAACAATTCCACTGTGAACTCCAACCTCATATTCAGCATCCATGATTTTGAATTTTACATTTTTGCCTGTATATGTAATGTTATATTTTTTAATTGCCTCTTCCATTTTGTTTTTTTCTTTAAAATTGCCGTTTTGATACATGGGGGTGATTACAAAAACCTCCTCGCCAAGTTTGACTAATTCCCTCGGCAATTCATAAACTACATTGGCAAGTCCTCCGCTTTTTGAAAAGGGCTCAGCCTCTGCTGACATAAAAACAATGCTTCCTTTGCGATAATGCCATCTCAATTTTTGAGAAAGAGTTTTAAAGAAGTCACTGTCACTGGACATATTGTCAAGGTATTCCATGACTTCATTAAGGGAGAGCTCTTTGTGTTTATGGAGATAGAAAATAACTCTTTTGAGTCCAAGCTCAATCTGGTCTATTTTAAGTCTATCTGTCAGTAGATAATTTTTTATAAACTGAGAGAATTTTTCATAGGGTTTGCAATTTGCTCCAATTTCGCTAAAGGCAAAATTGGAGTATATTTTACCTGTATCGCTAAGGTAACAGAGTCGATTAAAGGAATCGCAGAAAAAGTCAGAGTACTTTTCTTTTATGGAAGTCCTTTCCAGTTTAAGGAGCTTTATTCTGTCTGTATAACTCACTGTGGAATTTATGCGAGAGACCTTGAGTTCCTTGCCTGTGAAGTATCCATAGGTTCCTGTAATGGCAGAGTAAAGTGGATCGGAGAGTATAAAGGCATCGTCATCTTTTATTGGCAGAGTAGGATTATCGAATTGGATTGAAACTCCCTGATTTGACTCGGAGAAGTTAAAAATGCCAATCCAGACAAAATCATCTACAAATTTAAGCGCTGCAGCAACTTGAGTATTATTTGCCCATACAAGAGCTCCATGACCTTTTTGTGTGCTATGAAATTTATATAGCTCGTGATAGAATCTTTCAAGACTTCTATGGGAGGCATATTCAAATTGGTTCCAGTTGACATATATGTTGTCAAGGTAAACCTTCCAGCCTTCACCTTCAGCGCTACCTTCGTAGTCCATTATAATGTTGTTCATAAATGAAGTCAGAGCAACAGCAGCGCGCAAGCCTCTGTGGCCAAAGGTATTTAAAGCTCGTCTTTCGTCATGGTTGCCAAGTATACCAAGTAGCTCTGTCCCCTCTGGCATAACTGATGGGAAGTAGTTATCGTATATATGATATATCTCCCGAACGTCAGTGAGTCCATGGGTAATGTTTTCACATATTTTAAAGAGGGCTGAATTATAAGGCACAAGTCCTGTTCGTGTGAGATATTTTTCGTGTCCCCAGAAACACTCAGCAATGTTTATAAAAAAGCTTTTTCCTTTCTGGTGAAGCTTTCGCTCGATGTTTTGCATCAGGAAGTAGTGAATTGGAACTGCTATCTTTTCACGGCATTCGCAATCATAAAAGGATGTTGTAATAAAGTGACCATATTCTCTATCATTGACAATGATATTACCACAGAGCATTTCATAATCAGAACGTTTTTTGCTGTATACATAGGGGTAATTGTTTCTCTTCATCATAATAGGCAGAGCATGAGCTGAGTCAAATCTTATGCCATCAATATCAAATTTATCT
>MWCI01000044.1 GCA_002069965.1 Spirochaetes bacterium ADurb.Bin218
CCTTTGCTATCACCTCTGAGCATGCCTCCTGGTTTTACCGAATGTATGCCTTTAAGCTCTCTGGAGGCTTCTGGGGAATAAACAAGGTTTCCCTTATATTTACAGATAAAAACGATAAATCAAAACCCAATGCAACAAAGAACAATAGAGTCATTCAGGAGATTGCCTCTAAGAATTTCAAGGTAAAATACGGAAGGGATTACAACTTTAAAATACTCTTTGAAAATGGGAATGTAGCCCTTTACATAAATGGAGAAAAGGTGCTCTGTGCTCCTTTTACAGAAAAAACAAATTATGGCAGAATTGCCTTTTCATCAAAAAATGCCAAAGTAGCCATAGATAAAGTAGAAATAAAACAAGGGGAAAATACCCTCTTTCTTGATGATTTCAATGAGGACTCAATTTATGTCAGAGTTGTTAAGGCCACAAGAGAGGTTAACAGGGCAGATTAAATTTTAGTTTCCCATGTCTATTTCTATATAATCCCCATGACCGCTTGCACTTAAATTAACAATTTTTTCCATGGAATCCTTTGTAAATTTAAAAGTATAGTTTCCACTTTTTAATATGCGATTAAAATATCCCCTGCTGTCTGTAAAGGTATAAATATCCCCCTCAAAGCCTCCTTCATAATAAACTGTTATCTTAACTCCTTCAAGGGGCAAAGTGTCTTTTTTTACATAACCATATACTCCATATCCAGCCATCTTTATATAGTTTATAATAGAATCCCTGTTATATAAAAAAATCTGCTCAACCTCTGACTCTGTTGAAGGATTTCTCCTTGCAATCTCCACTGTTAAATCAAGACAACCACTCTCTTTATAGCTCCAGTCCTGCAAAGTCCCCTTTGCAATATACCAGTCTCCGCCATTTATTACTCCATCTTCCATATAGCTATATTGAGAGAGATCTGGATTATTAAGAAAATTCCCTGAGGTGGAATAGGCCTTTGCATAAAACCACACAAGATCATTTTCTGCAGGGGCAACTCCCTCCCTTGCTCTCCCATAGTCAAAGGGAGTATTCACAAGAACTGCACCTCCATGAAATGTAATGGATAGATGAAAGATCTTTCCGAGGGAATAATCTCTAAAAGAGGATGTCTCTATCTCAGAAAAGGGGCTGCTTCCGCTTGTGGAACTATATATCCACTCTATACTAAAATTTCTGTTTAGATCAACCCCTCTGCTGTTATACCTCCTATCTGCTGCAAGACCATCGGGATTTAATACAGGGATTACAACTATATATCTGCTGTTTATAAGCTCTGTGATTGTAGGGTCTTTTTCATAATTATATGTGAGATATTCAATTAGCCTTATAAGTATCTCTGCAGAGATCCTCTCATTTCCATGAATTGCTCCCACAAATCTAACTCGCGGCTCTGGATCTGGCAAAGTTGAAGAAGGATAATCTCTGTCTGAAATAATAAGAGCCCTTATAGCTCTACCCTCCTGAGAATAGCCCACTGTATCAAGGCTTGTTATATTGGGATATTTAAGTGCCACCTCATCCAAAAAGGACTCTATCTCCTCAGGGCTGTGGTATTGATACAAAAGATTATTTTTGCCATCATCAGAGCAGGAAAAGGCAAAAATGAGTAGAGAACATAAAAAAATAAAAAATCTCTTCTTCATAAAAGCCTTTTATGTAAATAAAAATAAGGTGTCAATGAGAATATAGCCCTTTACTAAATCCCAGAGATAACATAACGTTGCAAAAAAGTAGTTTTATTTTTTTTATAAGCAACTTGACAGAAAAGTAAAAATAATACCTTTGATAAAGAGATCCTATCTTATCAATTCTATCTTACGGTGTTTATGCAAAATATTATAGAAAATTTAAACGAAAATCAAAGAGAAGCTGTGCTTCACACAGAGGGACCTTTGCTTATACTTGCAGGAGCAGGCTCTGGCAAAACAAGGGTAATAACACACAGAATTGCTCACCTCATAAGCAAAGGGGTAAAGCCATGGAATATTTTTGCTGTGACCTTCACAAATAAAGCATGTGAGGAGATGAAAAAGAGAGTTATAGACATAGTTGGGCCAGGGGGAAACAGCGTATTTATAAAAACATTCCACTCGGCATCTGTATATATACTTAGAAGATTTGGAGAAGAAATAGGAATACCTCAAAACTTTACAATTTATGACACCTCTGATCAGGAAGATGTTATCAAGCAGATACTTATTGACCTAAAAATAGATCACAAAAAGATAAAGCCCTCAATGGTTGCATCGCGTATATCAGCTCTCAAGGATAGCGACAAATTCCTTGAGGGTGCAGATATAATGAATATTTTGCCAGATTACTTTTCTTTTAACTTTAGTGAGGTTTTCAACAAATACCAGGAGGCACTGGCAAAAAACAACGCTCTGGATTTTAACGATCTCTTAATAAAAACTGTATATCTATTGCGCCACAGTTCAAAGGCTCTTACTCAAATGCAGTCCATGTGGCACTACTTCATGATTGATGAATATCAGGACACAAATTATGCTCAATATCTAATTGCAAAGTATCTTGCATCAAAAACAAAGAATATATGCGTTGTTGGAGATGATGACCAGTCCATATATTCCTGGCGCGGTGCAGACATAAGAAATATATTAAACTTTGAAAAGGATTATTCCAATGCCAGAGTAATAACACTGGAAGAAAACTATCGCTCCACCTCAGAGATACTTGAGGCAGCTTACCATGTAATAAGAAACAATGAAAATCGTAAGGATAAAAAAGTTAGATCCTTTAGAGGAGCTGGAGAAAAGATTATACTTTGTAAAACAAACAATGAATATGGAGAGGGGGAATTTGTAATAAATACAATTGTTACCCTTAAAAAACAAGAAAACCTCAAAAATAAAGACTTTGCGATATTTTATAGAACCAATGCTCAGTCAAGGATCTTTGAGGATTTTTTAAGAAAAGAGAATCTACCCTATAGAATAGTTGGTGGCCTTAAATTCTATGAAAGAAAAGAAATTAAAGATATTCTGGCATATCTCAAATTCATCGTAAACACAAATGACACAGTATCGCTTCACAGAATCATCAATGTCCCAGCAAGAGGCATAGGCAAGGCTACAATTGATCGCATAGCAGAACTTGCATATTCAATGAATATATCTCAATGGACTGTTATCAGGGATAATCTCCTCACGGGTAGAGTTCCAAAGGGAATTGAGGATTTTGCAACGATAATTCAAAAACTAAAAAATCAGGCAATGGATATCCCTCACAGAATAAAGCTCTCGGATTTTATAAAAACTATAATTGACCTTACAGGCTACAGAGAATCTCTCATTGAAGAAAATACTCTCGAAAGCAGAGCAAGACTTGATAACATAGAGGAATTGCTGAATTCTGTCTATGATTACCAGGAGCACAATCCTGAGGCAACTGCTGAAGCCTTTTTGCAGGATATATCTCTTTACACAAGTGAAGAAAATCCTTCAGGAGAGGAAGATAAATCAAACTGCATTACACTTATGACAGTTCACAACGCCAAGGGTCTTGAATTTCCTGTTGTATTCCTCACAGGGATGGAAGAGGACACATTCCCTCACAAACTCTGCGTTGATACTGAGGCTGCACTGGAGGAGGAGCGAAGGCTTTGTTATGTAGGGATTACTCGTGCTATGAATAGGTTGTATATAACAACTGCACAATTAAGGAGAAGCTATGCAGGAATGGAATACAAAACTCCTTCCAGATTCTTAAGCGAAATACCTAAAAATTTTATTATACTTAAAGAGCATAATGACTCAAATTTTTTTGAAGGCAGAGGCAGTAGCTTTAATCAAAGGGATGCCTTTTTTGATGGAACACCATCTTTTAATGAAAAAAATCACACCTTCGCAAAGACAACTGTTTTAAAAAGAGAATCTCATAAGCAAGAGGATAGCAACGGATCTGCCTTTGCAATTAGAGAGAGGGTTTTGCATCCAAAATATGGCACTGGCAGGATTGTAAAAATTGAAGGCTCAGGTGACAATATAAAGCTCACAATAAGCTTTGGGGTAACCACAAAGGTCTTTATGGAAAAATACACTCCCCTGCAAAAGCTTAACTAAAGACTGAGGTTAATCCTTCCGATAATATAATATCGGAGGAAGTATGAAAAAATTTTTTATCTCGTTGCTTTTGTTATCTATATCAGCTTGCTCTTCCAGAGATATAAAAGTAACAGAGCAAAAGCCTGACAACTCCCCTCTTATGCAATTTTTTATTAGATCCGAAGAAGATTCTATTAGAGCCTCCAATGTCATAGAAAAGCATAACATAATTGAACAGCTAACTCACCTGAAAAGAATGAATAACGGAGGTAAAAAATTCTATCTTCTGGAAAAAGAAAATATCACAGAAATGATAAATTCAGTGACAGAAGGCATTTACCTTGACTATTTTTTAATAAATAAGTATGGAGAAATAATATATACAAACAATACAGATTCTCTCTTTGCCAGCAATGTCAATGAGGGCTTTGAAGGCACTCCTTTAAGAAACTGTTTTTTGCAGAAAAACTCCGTTCACTTTGAAGATATATCAAAGCTTGCAACTGGATTTAGAACATATTCTTTATATGTATCCCATCCTGTTTATAAAAATGGAATTTACCATGGAACTATTGTATTACAAATAGACATAGAAAAAGTAAAAGAGCTTCTGGAAGAAGGATCAGAGGTTATAAATACTGAAGGGCTTATAAAAATAGCAGAAAATTCATCAAAAATAAACTCCAGAGTTGAAGAAAACTATCTTACAAAAGAAGAGGATAAAAGCTTTTTTAGCTATAAGGGAATTTCATGGATAATAATCAAAAAAAAAGATAGCTCAAAAATAACCTCAAGAAGCCAGCCCTCCTTCAAGCTTTTTTAAAAGATCTCCATACTCCTGTGCAAAAAATGAAGGGAGGCTATAAGCCTCGCTTAGATATTCAGATAATAGCGATGAAAGTTTATCAACAGTATTGGCTTCAAAATTAAGACAGCCAGCGCCAAGTAAAAACCTTATAGACAAAATCATAACCATATACTGCTCGCTTTTGTTTATGCTTATCATATCTCTTATTCCCTTTTGTTGCAAAGAGGCTCTATCAATCCCATCACTGCACAATATCAAAAGGCTACCTGGAGTAAGAAAATGTTCAACATCATCCATAAGAGACTCATCTGTAATAATACAGATATCACAACTGGAAACAACATTTTGAATAGTTGTTGCCAGTCCCCCTGAATTTTCAAAGGTCATCATTATGTTTTCTTTGTTGTCGTAGCCAAGGATCTTCATGGAATAAAAAGAATGCAAAACTTCAGTTGCTCTCACCGCGGATTTATTTATACCTAAAAATCCTAAGGTTGTTTCCTCAGCCTTAAAGTCATTCCTCTTCATTGCTGCCTTTATAACAGAGAGCAAAAATATCGGATCCTCATCTATATCCTTAAAAATAACTGGCTTTGATATATTGCTTAAAATATTCCTGTAAAGCTCAAAGCCTTCATCCCCTGAATTTATAAATCTAAAGATAGAAAAACTATCCTCCATGGACTTAATTGTCTTAATTACATCCTCAGGCATAAGGTATTTTAAAGTGAAAGGGTAAGAGTTCATAGATAAAAATTTACTGATAATAGCCCCATCCCTTTCTGATTCAAGATATACCATATAGTGTTCAGTGGTCATTTTCTTCATATTCTTAAAGACAGAAACAAGGGCCAGAGTTTTGGACAGTGAAAGATAATCCAGTGCAAGTCCAGATTCAATTCTTTCGTGAGCTAAAGCCGTAGCCCCATATATTAAAGTTTCAATATCATTTCTGTTATCAATAGGAAGCTTTGAAGCTGTTAATATAAGCCCTCCCTTTACAATATCCTCAAGGCTATTTGATACATAGATCTCTTTTACTATATCTACTTTTTTGAGACCATTAACAAGGCGATTAAACTCCTTCCGTGAGGAATAAACAGCTGTTATAATATAACTGTCCCACAGATTATCCGAATCAGCAAGATTGGCAGAGGATACCTCCATACCATTTTTATATAGAGTAGCTATAATATGAGGGAGATGCCCCTTTTTTATCTTTATATTCACATTGGCTGTAAGCTTCATATATTAGTCCTCTGTAATTAATCGGATATATTTGGCAGCAGAATAATTTATTTGTAAAATTTTTTCCTCAGGAATTTTTTCCATGGAATCTGTATTGTTTACAAAAACAAAATCAGATACATCAAAGCTTAAATTTATTCCATTGAAAAAATGCCTCATCATCTGCTGCACACCGCAAAACATATCCTGATAGATACTGCCTCCTGTGCATATAAAAAATCCATATCTATGGCTATTGTTATACTTGCCTTCTGATCTATATTTTTCCCACAAGCACTGAGTCCTATCTATTATTGCCTTAAGAGGAGAGGGCACTGATGAAAAATAAAGAGGAGAAGAGATGGATATAATATCAGCCTCCTCTATAAGCCTGTATATATCTGTCATGTCATCTTTTAAAAAGCAGCTTTTATTTTCTTTGCAATAGTTGCATGCCTGGCATGGAAAAATGTTTAAGTCATAGGCAAAAACTCTTGAGACTAAAAATCCCCTTCTTTCAAAGGGGATAATAAATTCATTGTGAAGCCTGCTGGAAAAACCATCCTTTCTTGGACTTCCATAAATAGCAAGTATATGCAAATCAATCCTCTTTAAGCCTTGTAAAGATCATCCTTCCTGCTGTAGTTTGTAGCACAGAGGTAACAGTAACCTCAACCTCTTCATTTATTCTTCTACGTCCATTTTCAACAACAACCATAGTTCCATCATCAAGGTATCCTATGGCCTGATTTGAATCCTTACCCTCTTTTATAAGGTGAACCTTCATCTCTTCACCAGGTAAAACAATTGGCTTCAGGGCATTGGAGAGTTCGTTGATATTTAAAACCTCAACCCCATGAAACTCCGCAACCTTGTTTAAGTTAAAATCATTTGTTATAACCTTGGCCTTCATCACTTTTGCAAGCTGAACTAACTTAGAGTCCACCTCATGAATATCCTTAAAGTCCATGTCAGAGATCTTTACCTTAATAGACTGATCCTTTTGCATTTTGTTAAGTATATCAAGACCGCGCCTTCCTCTATTCCTCTTAATGGAATCTGCAGAGTCAGCAATCATCTGCAATTCATTAAGAACAAAGTTAGGTATAACAAGAATCCCCTCAAGAAAGCCAGTTCCACAAATATCAGCGATCCTGCCATCTATTATAACGCTTGTATCAAGAATCTTATAAGGTATCTGAACGTCAGAGTCCTTTTCCTTTACAGGAACAATTCTATCCAGAAATGATATTTCCTCATTGTTAATGAGAAAAAACATCATTGCTGCAAAACCACCTATGTGATAGATAAGAGGCTTTATTATACCTGCATACTTTTGCATTATTTCAAGATTAAAAGAATTAACACCTGCAACAAGAAAATGAGCAATAGCAAGCCCAAAAAGCAAACCAAGTATAGCAGCAAGAATCTGACGAGGTTGGAAGCTGTGGGACATATACTCAATTACTATTATAATGCCAAGAGAAAGGATAGCTGCAATAATCCCAGAGATAACAATAACCTGAAGAGAACTTCCAGCATAAAACAAAACCGTAAAAAAAACAGATGAAATAATAAAAATTGTTCTAAATACAATAATCAGCATAAAATCACTCCTTTAATCCTCATCTTCAACACCGGAAGAGAGAGCCTCAGAAACTATACTTCCAGCCTCCTCTATATCTATATTTTTTGAAAGGGCAATTTCGTATGTTATCAGTTGATAAGCATTCTCATATAGCTTTCGTTCCATTATGGATAATTCCTTTTCAGCACTTCGTCTAAAAAGATCCCTTGCCACTTCTGCAATTTCAAAAATAGAACCGCTTTTAACTTTATCTATATTATTCTGGTATCTAATCTTCCAGTCATCCTCCACATCTGAAGGAGCAGTGGAGAGTATATTAAGAACCTTCTTGATATCCTTCTTAGGAGTTACAGCTCTAAGGCCAATTTCCACAGCATTATTTACAGGGATCATAACTTTCATGCCACTGTTGATGATTGTAATCATATAGTACTCAGTTCTTTTACCAAGAACTACCTTTTTTTCTATTCCATCAATTTGACCTACTCCATGCATAGGATACACTACTTTATCACCAACTTTAAACATTTTATAACCCCTTCTATCAAGAAGATAAAGAATTTTTGCCAAAGAGATCTTACTTTATGAAGAGCAAAAACCTATTTAACACTTACAAATTAAACAATAAATATAAATTACACAATTTTTCAAAAAATGTCAATAAAAGAATTTACTTTGTTCCTGTCAAGCCTTCTTTTTCCATATACCTTTCAATTATTGACTGCATCTCATAGTGATTACCATCACAAACCTTATCAGGTCCACTACCTTTAAGCCCTATACCTCCAGATATTTTATTACACTTTGGTCCAGGTATAAGTCCTGTATACATACACACGCCTTTATTCTCCACATCATCAGGCCTTGGTGGAAATACAGGATCTGGCATGCCATTATAAATCTCTTTCATAAAATAACCCCATATAGGAGCAGCCAATCCTGCTGCAGCCTGCCCCTTACCGAGAGTCATAAATGGCTTGTCATAGCCCATCCATACAACAGCTGCAATATCAGGTGTATATCCACAAAACCACACATCTGTCCAGTTTTGAGTTGTTCCTGTCTTACCAGCAGCAGGCTTATTAAAACCAGCCTGATATCTTATAGCATAAGTTGGAGTTCCATGGTCAACAACTCCTCTCATGAGATCTGTCATTATATATGCAACTGATTCTGGAATAATCTGGATGGTTCCTTCAATTTCCTTTGTGGCAATAATATTGCCCACCTCTTCCTCTATATTAACAAGCTCATTCCCATCACGATCAAGTATATATCTTATAGCAAATGGTATGACATCCCTGCCCCTATTGGCATAAATTGCATAACCTGTGGCAAGCTCAAGTGGAGTGAGCTCTGTTGTTCCAAGGGCAAGAGCTGGCGTTGGAGTAAATCTTGTTGGTGGAACCTTAAGCATTGCAGAGGCATAATCTATTACAGCATCTGCTCCCACAAGGTCAAAAATTCTTATAGAAATTATATTTATAGATTGCGCAAGAGCTTTCTGAATACTCACCATACCAGAAAAATCTCCCTCGTAGTTATCAGGGGACCAGGTGGTTCCTGCAGCATCCACATCTATAATTGGAACATCCGGTAAAACTGTCGCAGTGCTTATCCGTCTGTTGTAAATAGCAGATCCATAAACAAAGGGTTTAAAAGCAGAGCCGGGCTGTCTCCTTGCCTGAACAGCTCTATTATATTGATTGGAGACCTCAAAATTTGAACCACCGATCATAGTAGTTATGTATCCTGTCTGAGGCTCAATTGCAATAAATGCTCCCTCAACCCTGAGAGAAGAGGATATTCCAGAAATTGCACTTCTAAACTTATCAAAAACATCAGAGCTCATTGGTGCATCAGAAAGCAGAGCTAAAAAGTCAAGGGAATCGATAAAGCCATCTGCAAGATATTTTTTAAACTGAGTATCTGTGTCGTTTGTCACAAGAACTGATGGGAGAGAAAAAATCAATCTCAGATCGTTATAAGCACCAAAGAGCCCGCGATCCACAGCACCACCCATATTCATTCTTGAAGAAAACTTATCCTGATCCTCCACCCCTTTAAGAAGGTATTTCTCAGCAACTAACTGTCTTTTAAGATTAAGAGTTGTAAAAACAGTGAGGCCCTCATTATACATTACATCTTTTCCCAACCTTGCATCAAGTATCTGACGAACAAAATCTGTAAAAAATGGAGCCTTATCCTCACTTTTTGAAAGAGCTGTCTTTGTGGGGAATTCAGTTCTTAAGGACTCAAGAAAGCCTGGCCAGAAAGACTCATATATTTCATCAGATCTCTTTTTATCAAGGAAACCCGCACTTACCATACGATCAAGGGTATCTCTATTTTTAACATAGGCCTCTCTCGGGAACCTGAGAGGTGAATAGCCCTCTGGCCTTGAAGGCAAAGCTGCAAGTATAGAAGCCTCTATTGTTGAGAGATGCCTAACATCCTTATTAAAATAAAAATCAGCTGCAGTCTCTATTCCATAGCAACCATGGCCAAGATATATCTGATTAAAATACATCTCCAGAATTTCATCTTTGGAGAACTTTTTCTCAATCTGAAGAGCTAAAACAGCCTCAAAGATCTTTCTACCCAAGGTCCTCTCACTCTTTGTAAAAAGCTGCTTTGCAAGCTGCTGGGTGATAGTTGAACCTCCCTGGACTATTGTAGGATGAAAATTCTTTACTGAGGCAATTATATTTTTAACCATAGCCCTCATAATAGCCATGGGATTCATACCAAAATGCTCATAAAAATCTTTATCTTCCTGAGCCAAAAAAGCATTAATCAATGTATGGGGAAGCTCATCAAAGGAAACAAGATTTCTCTTTTCCTGAAAGAGCTCAGCAATGAGCTCTCCATTGACATCATAAAGCCTTGTAGGAATACTGGGTTGAAATTTCTTTAAGTTATGTATACCAGAATAGTTTTTAATCTCTGATGTAATATAACCAAAAATCATCCCCCCTGTTACAGAGAAAAACAAAACAAGAAGCAAGGCAATTTTTTCAATTTTTAAAATCTTTTCTTTAAATGTATCCATTTCTGTCCAATTCTATTAAAATAGTTAAGATTTCACTGCAACAGTAAAATTCTACCCCTAATTATCAACCATTATTTTTATATGACTCAAGCAAGAACTTGCCAAGAAGAAATAATACATAAATTACAGCTGCATAAAGAGCAACCTTTAATAAGAGTTCCAAAACAAAACTCACAAAAGATACAATTAAAGGAATAACAAGCTTGAAAACAAGTACTATAGCAACAAGGATTAAAACATATTTAACAACAGTTTGAGAAACATCATTCATTATGAAACACTCCTTAAAAATCAAAAAAATCTTAAATTTTTAATAAAAAATCTTATAAACACATCACAAAAAATTCCTATAATTTCAATCAGAAAAAAAGTAAAATTCATATTTTTGACTCTTTAATTGTCTAAAAAGGGAGCTTATACGACATAATGAGAGTAAAATTGGCTTTAATATTTAATAATTTCTATAAAAAATAAAAAAAAAGTTGTCGAGATTAAAACAATAATTTAAAATTACATTAATAGCAATAATTATTTTAAGTACGGATACTTAAAAACTGTTATCTTTATCTAGGAGATAAATTTATGACAATTGAAAAAAGACTAAAAAGGATTTGCATGCTTATTCTTTCAATGTTCCTTGCTTTCTCTATTTCAGCCTTTTCTCAGGAAGCAAAAGAACTTGATCCAAAAGGCAGTGACAACATTAACGAAAACTTTAATCAGGCAGAAAAGCCCGATGATTCTTACCTGGCAAAATTTCATGCTAATGAAGTTGTAGAGAAGTTAATAAAAAGAAATCTTGAACAGATTTATCTTCTCAATGTAATCGTAAGCAATTTTGAACAGTATGGCTGGAAAGGTGATTACGATAAAATATATGAAGAATACAAAAGAGCTGTTGAACTATACTACAAAAGGGACAACATCTTTGCCCGTGTATGGTTTGAAAGAAATCAAAAGTCTATTGCTGACCTTATGAAAAAAATGGCAGATCAATACAAACAAGATACTCAAAAGATATTGGACGACTGCCACAAACAGCTTATAGCTCTCCATCTTGATCAAAAAACAAGATCAGATCCCAATAAGCACAAAGAGCTTCTTCAGAATCAGATGAGACTCAAGATTGCCTATGGTCAGATGGATGATGCTCAAAATGAATACACAGCAAAAAATTATGAGCAATCACTTTATCACTACAGAGTGGCAAAGGCCTATGCTATAAGAATACTTGAGGCTGTTGCTTATGCTGATGAGGCAGAAGGCAAAACAGATGGTCTCAAGGTAAAAGAAGTAAAAGAAAAATACAAAAAAGATAAGGCTGATAACAGAAATAGAATATATGAAGATGTTAAAAAGGCTTCAAATACTAATACTAACACACAAAATCAGTAGAAATTAAACATCTATGCCTTTATAAAAGAAGGGGTTACAATTACCCCTTTTTTTATTGATAAAAATTAATTCTTGAGGGATTGACTTTGCTGTGAATATTTCTGCAAAACAAAAAAGAAAAAAGATCCTATCCATTATTTTTCTGCTTTCAATACTTGCCTTTACCCCTGAGAAGGTAGCAAAATATGAATTCCCTGTATATAGAGTTGTTATAGATCCAGGGCATGGCGGTGTATTTCTAAAAAATAAAGATTCCCATGGAGATAGGTATGACCCCGTTAGCGGGAAATATCTGGACTATTTTGCAGAAGGTGCAAACTTCAACAATTTATACGAAAGGGATATTGTCTTTAACATCGCAACCCTTGTTTTAAAATACCTGAAGCTATGCTCATCTGACGGTGACTTTGAAAAATTTCGCTTGATTGCAAAAGAATTTACAGAAAAACCTATAAAAAAAATCTACATAGAAACAATGTTAACAAGGGAAGAAGCCATCCCTTTTGAGGAAGCACTCAAAGTTCCCGATCCCAATGGACCTTTTAGATTATATGACTACCCCAGAGAAGGAGAAATACAAAAGGGAAGGATATCCAGAATAAATGAATTTAAACCCCATCTTGTTGTGTCTCTACACCTGGCAGATACTGCTCCCTCTGACTATATTGGAATGAATGGAATAATTGTTCCTCCTTATAATGTTCTCAAAAAGGGATTTGAAATGCTAAAAAATAAAGGCAGAGGAGATATCCCATCAAAAAAGATACTGAAATCCTGGTTCAGGGAATCCAATAGACTGAGTTATAAATTCTTTTATCTGAAGGATTGTTCACAATACTTTACTGGCTATGGAATTAAAAAAAATTACTCCATTGATCTATCCGATTTTAAAGGCTACAAACATAACATGGTTTCATGGATATATCAGGATCCGCCGAATTGGTATATAATTGCACGGGAACACAGAGATGAGAGTCAATACTCAAATAATTACCTTAAATTTAAAGAGGAAGGCAAATTCTGGGAAAGAGAAAAAGGTATATACGAAGAATTCAGACGCGGAAACAGCTTTCATAACTTTGGAGGGGATAATTATTTTGCAACATATGAAATAATAAAATATATAATAGCCTCCCTTAACAACAGCTCTATAGATCATAAAAATTTGGTCCCTGGGAAACCCTTTATTTCTATATGGTCAGTTCCTTTGCTTATAAACGCCATTAGTGCCTATATTGAGCTGGGATACCTGGACAGAAAATTTGACAGAACCATACTTACGCAAAAACAGGAAGAGATTGCAAAGGGAATTGCAGTGGGCATATATTCCCTGCTAACAGGATTTGAGGAGATAAGTATTAAATCAAAATTCAGACCCTCCGGGAAAGCAATTGACTTTGAAAAGTATAGAGTCTCAGATGAAAAGACTTACTTTGATATAGTTACGGAATAAATATGAAAAAAATATTTTTAACTTTATTCATCTTATCAACAGCTCTTGCCTATGGCAACATAAAAGAATTTAACAGCTATTTTATAAATGCATCTGCAATAGTTAAACCATCTGTTGTAAATCTTATATCCTATGAAAAAAACTCCAACAGGCTCACAAAAAAATCCTATGGCACAGGAACAATAATATCAAGGAACGGATACATTGTTACAAACTACCATGTAGTCAAAAATGGAAGCTATTTTAAAGCAGTAACAAGCGACGGCAAAAGCTATGACATGAAGACCTTTTCAAATGGGAAATTCTACGTCTCAGACTATAAGACAGATATTGCTATTCTCAAAATAGACAACAGCGATGGCTCAATCTTTTCTCCTATAAAATTTGGTGATTCAGATCTCTTAGAGGAGGGGGAATGGGTTATAGCCATTGGAAATCCCTATGGATTGCGACAATCAATCACCGCTGGCATTGTATCATCCAAAGGCAGAAACAACCTGGGCTTTACCGATATAGAAGACTTTATACAGACGGATGTTTCTATAAATCCTGGGAATTCTGGAGGTCCTCTTATAAATCTCAAGGGAGAGATGATGGGTATAAATACAGCCATCAGATCTGGAACTGGGGGCTATCAGGGCATAAGCTTTGCAATACCCTCAAATATTGTAGCTCAAGTTTGTCATGAGTTAATCGAATATGGCAGGGTAAGACGCGGATGGCTTGGTCTAATTGCAAGAGAAAGGGAATTTATCTCTGGCAGTGAAAAAAAGATAGTGGAAATAATATCTGTCATAAGAAACTCACCCTCTGACATAGCTGGCATAGTGCAGGGAGATATAATCAAAGAAATAGATGGAGTCAAAATTGATTCCCTTGGCAGCCTTACAAAAATGATTGGTAACAAAAAAACAGGATCAAGAATACAGATCACCCTATCAAGAAATGGTAAAATAATAGATATAAACCTGACCCTTAGAGAAAAAGATGAATATGAAAAGATTCAAAATGAAATTTATAATCTTTTCCAGATTTATGGAATTGAGGTTGACGAAGACTCTGCTTCTGGGAAAATTGTTGTAACTTATGTTTCACCATCAAGCCCTTTTAAATATCTTGAACAGGGAGATATTATAATATCTATTAACTATAAAAAGATTGAAACCCTTGAGGATTTTATTTTATATTTCATAAAGGCGAATCGTAAAATTGACGTCATAGAAGTGAGAAAGGATTCAGGTATATACGAAATCAGACGCAGCAATAGTGGTAGCAATTATGAATAATTTTAAAAAAATGATTATTTCGTTAATTTCAATTATCTTATTATCTGGAAGCTTATCTCATGGCCAGAGTGAGCTTGTTATGGATTTATCTTTCTTTAAAAAATTCAGTTCAATCTCTGCAATCTCACGGGATGTATATCTTGAGGGCTATCTGAACTCAATAATTATAGCAAGAGGAAAGATTATATCCATAACTCCTTCAGATAGATACAAAAAAAAATATAAAATCACAATCGAATCAAAGGAGGCTGTAAAATTTGGCCAGAGATTTATCTTTTATGTATTTCTGGAAAATGAAAATGCTGCAGAGTTACTCACGCCAGAGACAGACTTTGAATTTAAAGGCCAATTCATGGGATACACACCTGCAAATAGCAAGAGGACGTGGTATATAATAGATCTCATCCTCATGGATGCCTCAAGTATAATTAAATAGTTGAAAAAATTCATTATTCAAATTATTTAATAACTTACATAAAACTATTTTAGAGGAGTGCAATGAAAGAGCTTAAAAAAGCATATCAAACTATTCTTGACGATAACTTCCCAGATGAAATGACCATAACCTTTGGCAATCAGACCCTTGTATACAAAAAGCGCAAATGGAAAATAAATGACGAAGGGACAATTGTGGAAAGAGGTCTTCGCTATGGAGAAAATCCTGAACAGGAAGCTGCCATGTATGAGCTTATAAACGGGAACCTTGTCCTGGCTGGCTGTGAATTCATCAAACCTGGGCTATCCCTTGTAAGTGGGATAACAGAAGATATGATGATACAGTTTGGCAAACATCCAGGTAAGATCAATCTTACAGATATAGACAACTCTCTTAATGTTCTTAAATACCTTATGGATAAACCCGCTGCTGTAATTGTAAAACACAATAACCCCTGCGGAGTTGCCTATGGCTCTACTATAGCTGAAGCATTTTATAGAGCACACAGAGCTGACCGCATCGCAGCCTTCGGCGGATGTGTTGCTCTCAACAGAGTTTGCGATAGAGAAACAGCTGAACTGATGGCACGGCAATACCTTGAGGTAATTGTTGCTCCAGAATTCACAGGTGAAGCCATTGACATACTTAAAGAAAAGAAAAACCTGCGAATAGTAAAGATCCCTAAGATAGATCGTCTTGCACAATACAGGGATCTAATCTTCCCAGATTTTAAATCACTTATTGACGGTGGGATAATAGTCCAGCAATCATCTGTGACAAAAATTAAAACAAAAGAAGACCTACTCCCTGCTATAGCAGAATATAAAGGAGTCAAATATGAAATAGAAAGAAAACCAACCGAAAAGGAATTTGAAGATATGCTCTTTGGATGGTTTGTGGAACAGGGAGTTACCTCAAATTCTGTGCTATATGTTAAAGATGGAGTCACAGTGGGCATAGGCACAGGGGAACAGGATAGAGTTGGAGTTGCAGAGATCGCAATTTATAAGGCCTATACAAAATATGCTGATCTCCTCTGCTTTGATAAACATGGAATATCTTATAAAGAACTGGAACTTGCAATAGCAAAGGGAGAGAGAAAATCAAAGCTTAAAGAAGAAATTGATGAGGAAACAAAGGAGGCAAAAGGGGGGCTTATAGGTGCCACTGCCATATCTGACGCATTCTTCCCCTTTAGAGATGGCGTTGATGTAATTATATCCCATGGAGTAAGTGCAATATTGCAGCCTGGCGGTTCAATCAGAGATTTTGAATCAATTATGGCATGTAATGAGGCAAGTCCCAAAGTTACAATGATGTTTACAGGACAACGGGCATTTAAACATTAAAATAAAAAGCGGGGTTTTAAAACCCTGCTTTTAACTCTAAAACTTGACTTTTCCAGAAAAATGCACAGATTTTTATTTTGCAACCAGAGCTCCACTGTTATGAAAATTGCTTGATATTTTAAATAATATATTACATCTTTGTTGTTTCATTTAAAAATTAAAAATATGCCCTTAGTGGCAAAATTTACCATTCCTTTTGTGAGGCTTTTAATGAACCAGGAAAAAAAACTGGAAAAGATTCTGGACCGTGCTCTGACAGAAGACCTCGAAGATTACACAAAACTTCTCAAAGTCTTAAAAAAACGACTGCCCTTTTTTGGAGGGACAAAAAGAATTGCTGCTGCTTTATTAAAAGAAGTCCTTGGAGATATTTCCAGACTTGACGTTGAATCCTTAGGTTTTATGAATAAAACAGAAACCGGGAAGATTATCTTTGAAGACGTAAAAGATGGTAGAGCCAGACTCTTCATCAACATTGGTAAAAATCAAAACATCTCAACAGGTGATCTTATAAGAGAAGTTGTAAGGCGTTCCGGAATTGATGGCAAGTCAATTGGCAAAATAGATATTCATGCTACCTATGCCTTTTTTGAAGTTCCAGAGCAATATGCAGAATTAGTTTTACATTCCTTTGATAATGCAAGAATTAAGGGAGTTCCAGTAGTTGTAGAACCAGCTAAGAGAAAAAACAAGAGCCAATGAAACCAGAATCACAAATGTGCCCTTTTTGTGGCAAAAATGAAGAAAAAAAAATCAGCAGCACTCTTAGATTTTGTAAAAAATGCAAAATAATTTTTAATACCAATCACAAATCCCTGTCATACGACAGGGATTATTTTATCAAGGAATACAAAGAGCAGTATGGAAAAACATATATTGAAGACTATGGCAATATATATAATCTATCGCTTTTACGCCTTGAAAGAATTTCGCAATTTATAGATCTCTCATACAGATTATCCCTTCTGGATATTGGATCTGCAACTGGATTCTTTTTAAAGGCTGCAAAAGATAAAGGCGTAGAAACTCTTCTTGGAATTGAAATATCCTCCTTTGCGGCCAATTATTGTAGAGATAATTTTAACATCAATGTTATTGAGGCATCCTTTGAAGATTTAGATTTGCATAAACGCTTTGATATAATCACATCGTGGTTTTTTATAGAGCACTGTGCAGATCCACTAAATGTTCTCAAAAGAATTTACTCCATGCTAAATCAAGGAGGAGTCTTTGCCTTCTCTGTGCCATCATTTTTTGGTCCAATGTTTTATTTTGACAGAGTCAAATGGATAGTCACACATCCCTCTGATCATAGAATAGATCTTAGCCCTCGATCTGCAAAAAGAATTCTTAAAAGTATTGGCTTTAGAAAGGTTGAGGTGATTAAAAGCGGATATCATCCTGAAAGGGTCTTATCAAAAAGCTCTATCTTTTATAAACCCTTTGAATTATTTTACAAAAAATTTACAGATAAAACTGCCTTCTCAGATACAATTGAGATCTACGCTGTGAAATAGATTTATATAAAAACCTCTCTTGGCTTGCTACCCTGTTGAGGTCCAATATAGCCAAGCTCTTCCATTTTTTCTATCATTCTTGCAGCACGGTTATATCCAATGGAAAGCCTTCTTTGCAAATAAGAGGCCGAGGCCTTTTTTGTGTCCTCCACTATTTTTAAAGCCTCAACAAAAAGCTCATCCTCCTCCTCTGAATACTCTCCATATTCATCTGCAAAAACGGAAGACTCTATATCAATATATTGAGGGCTACCGAGAGTTCTCAAGTGACTTACAACTCTTTCAATCTCCCCTTCAGATATAAAAGCGCCCTGAATTCTCACAGGATAAGAGCTCAGTGGTGACTGATAAAGCATATCGCCCTTGCCAAGCAACTTCTCTGCACCATTTTGATCAATTATTGTTCTTGAATCAGTCTTTTGAGCTACCTGAAAGGCTATACGCGCAGGGAAATTTGCCTTTATTATACCAGTGATAACATCCACAGAGGGCCTTTGAGTTGCAAGGACAAGATGTATACCCACTGCCCGAGCCTTTTGAGCTATGCGTGTTATATAACCCTCTATTTCTTTTGAGGCTACCATCATCAGATCGGCAAGCTCATCTATGATTATAACAATAAATGGAAGCCTTTCATCACGGCCTTTATTTATCTTCTCATTATATGTAATTATATCTCTTGTATTCTTTGAAGCAAGAAGTCTATATCTTCTCTCCATCTCCATAATTGACCATTTAAGCACAGCAGGCACAAGATGAGGCTCTGTAATAACTGGAGTCAGGAGATGAGGCATGCCATTATACAACTGAAGCTCAACCATCTTTGGATCCACAAGAATAAAGCGAACATAATTTGGATCATAATTATAAAGAATGCTGGTTATGATTGCATTAACACAAACCGACTTACCAGCACCAGTTGCCCCTGCAATAAGAAGATGGGGCTGATTTTTTAAATCTATGGTAACAGGAACTCCAAGGATATCCTTTCCCAGAGCTACTTTAAGACTTCCCCTCTGCTCCTGATAATGCCTGGATTTTATAATATCCCCTAAGGTCACCATCTCTCTTTTTCTATTTGGGAGCTCAACTCCAACAGCTGATTTACCAGGAATAGGAGCCACTATTCTAACCCTATATGCAGCAAGAGCCATAGCAATATCATCTGCAAGCCCAACTATTCTATTTATCTTTATCCCAGCAGCAATTTGCATTTCATAAAGAGTAACAACAGGGCCTCTGTTAACATTTATTACCCTTGACTCTATGCCAAAATCTGCGAGGGTTCTCACAAGTAAATGGGAATTTCTTTTTATCTCCGATTCCCATGTCTCAGTGTCAACAGCTTCTGAATTATGTAAAAAATCAGTGGGGATTATATACTCCTTATTGATTTTAAGCTGCTCAAAAACTCTATCCTCAATTACAATTGTCTCTTCATCAAAATCATCCTGCGAATCTGCCGCATCCTCCTGCTCGTTATCAAGAGAGTCAGAGACCTCCTCATCAATGGACAGAGCATCAATAGATAAAATTCTGTTGCGCCTTATTTCATATTCGTCAATGGTCCATTTTGTATTGAGACTTTCCTCCTCCTGCAGGCTATCATCACCACAGGAAAGATCTTCTTCCTTATTTATATCATAGTCATTACACAATTCCTCTGGAGAGTTCTCTCCATCAAAACTATTATATTCACAATTATCAAAATCTTTAAAAGAAGAGTCCTGCATTTCCTCCTTCAATAATATATAATCCTGAACGCTTGATTCCTCAAAAGCTTTATCTCTCTGTAATGAAGAATTAATAAAATCATCCTTTGGCATGAGAAGTTTCAAGTCTTCGCTCCCTTTATAATCCTCAGAGATTTTCACCTCTCCTATAATGACTTTCTTTTTTACAATCCATGGAACGCGACCATTGCTCTTTAGATCCTCATCTATGGTATTAAAGGGCAATTCCCTCTTTTGAATAAAACCAGAGGCTTTGCCTTTTAAATTTCCCAAAAAAACTCCAACAACTGCCTTTCTTTTAAGCAAAGATGCAATGGAAACAAAACCTAAGAGAATTAGCCCAGAGATATTCATCACTGATATTACAAGGTAGGCGCCAACAAGCCCCAAAAGAGACTTCAGGAACTGATAAATATAATATCCTATAAATCCACCGCTTTTTTGAAAAACATCGCTTACAGTTGCAGAAATTAGTGCAGATAAACTTACAACAAGAAAAAATAATGTAAATAGCTTATCAACTAACTCTTCATCCTTTTCTTCTTTAATATAATTAAAGGACAGGACCAAAAGCATAGCAACAAAAATATAAGAAGCAATTCCAAAGGCAGATCTCACCAGATGAGAAATAAGTGCTCCAACAGGGCCTATAATATTTTCTACAGAGCGATTAAAAGTAACAGCCTTATAATCATTGACATTATAGCTTGTAAGGCTTAATAAAAGTATTACACCCGCAAGAAAAAATAAAATCCCAGCAACTTCTCTGTATCTTTTGTCTTTAAGCAATGTTTCCTCCGACTTCAGTAGATAGCAAAAAGTAAAGATATAAAATATTAAAGCAGGCATATTCCTGCTTTTTTACTATCCATTTTTATTGTCGGAAAATTTCCCTCTTAAAATTAGCACATGGCAAAAGAAAAGTCAGATTTCAATAACATTTACGATTATAAGAGGGTTTCTTTTTGTTATTTTGTATATATAATTTTTTATATAAGAGCTTAAAAGGGACTCGATCTCTTCCCTTTTTCTTCTCTCTATAAGCAATCGTCTTATTCTGTCCTCAATCTCCCTTTTTATCATGGAGTGGATCTTTTGGTTTTCACTGCTAACAAATCCCTTTGATATTATATCTGGCTCATTTAAAGCCATGCCCTGAGAAATAACAGATGTTATAAAAATCACACCCTCTGTTGACATCAAATGCCTTTCCTTAATTACATCACCAGCAACATCACCGACCTCTGAGCCATCAACATACATTTCAGATAAAGCTATTCTGTCTATTTTCTTAAAGCTCTTTTTGCTTAATTCAAGAACATCACCATTTTTTGCTATAACTATTCGCGAGGACTTTATGTTCAAAGATTCTGCTATCTCGGCATGTTTCTTTAAGTGTTTAAATTCCCCATGGACAGGCATAAAGAATTTTGGCTTGGTCACAGAGATCATAAGCTTCAATTCCTTTGACGAGCCATGACCAGAGACATGGATCTCTTCTTCCTTATCGTAATAAACATTTGCTCCAGTTTCCATAAGGGAATTGATGATATTTGTAACCATTCTTTCATTTCCAGGGATAACAGATGCTGTAATTATTACAGTATCCCCTTTTTCCACAACAAAATGTCTGTGAGTTCCAAAGGCCATTCGCGCAAGGGCAGACATAGGCTCTCCTTGAGTCCCTGTGCCTATTATAACAATTTTTTTGTTTGGATATTCAGAGGCCTTTTCTATTGGAATAATTAAATCACTTTTGATATCAAGGAATCCAAGGGACTGAGCAATCTCAATATTCTTCTGCATAGTCAGTCCAGATATTACAACCTTTCTATTAAATTTATAAGCAGTATCAAGAACCTGCTGAATCCTCTGTATATTTGAGGCAAAGGATGCCACTATAACGCGTCCCTTTGATTCAGAAAAAATTTCAAAGAGCCTGTCCATTAATATTGCTTCTGATTTGGTAAACCCGGGCTTTTCAGAATTAGTGCTATCTGACATGAGGAGAAGGACTCCCTTTTCGCCATAATCGGCAAAACGATAAATATCTGTGACCTCTCCGTCCACAGAAGAAAAATCAATTTTAAAATCACCGCTATGAATTATTGTCCCTGCAACAGTCTGAATTGCAAGGCCCACGCTGCCTATTATGGAGTGATTTACTCTTATAAACTCAACTGTAAAAGGACCTATCTCTTCAATCTGGCGGGGCTCAACCTCTACAAAACGAGGCTCATATCGAAGAGGCCTTTCCTCAAGCCTACTTCTTACAAGTCCTATGGTAAGTTTTGTCGCATATATGGGAGCCTGTACCTCCTGCAACAAAAATGAAATTGCACCTATATGATCCTCATGGCCATGAGTAAGAATTATACCCTTTACCTTTGACTTATTTCTACGCACATAGCTCAAATCAGGTATGATATAATCTATTCCCGGCATTTCATCTCTGGGAAACATTATGCCACAATCAATAATAATAATATCATCACCCTGCTCAAGGAGCATTATATTTTTTCCTATGGCGCCAAGTCCGCCTAAGGGGATTATTTTAACTGTTGAATCCTTATAATTTTCTTTCATATCCCTGTATGTCCAAAGCCTCCATGTCCTCTTTCTGTATCCATTAATTCCTCTGTAACAATAAAATCTCCTTTATAAACACGGGAGAAAATAATCTGTGCAATTCTCATTCCGTTTTCCACTACAAAATCACTTTCCCCAAGATTTGTAACTATTACTTTAATTTCTCCTCTATAATCCCAATCGATTGTCCCAGGTGAATTCAAAAGAGTCAGGCCATGTTTAAGAGCAAGACCGCTCCGTGGCCTTATCTGAGCCTCATACCCCTCTGGCAATTCTATAAATATACCTGTAGGGACAAGAACCGTTTTCCCTTTTTCTATAACAAGTGGGGATTCAAGATGAGCATATAGATCCGCTCCTGCAGCTCCATTGCTCTGATAATCAGGAACTCTTGCTCCTTCTTTAACCTTAAGCTTAACAGGAATCATAAATACTTTTTTATCTCCTGTAAAATACATCTCTTATAATCATAACACTTTTGGCATTTCCCCTCTTCAATCATAAGCTCAATATCATCAGGGCATTGAACAAGCTCATCTCCTGCAATGATGATCTGGAGCTTAACATGTTGATACTCATCATCTGAAAGGGAATCATGTCCAGAGATTTTAAGCTTTCGCAAAATCTTTAAAAGCAATTGAATCTCTTCATCTCTTTCTGACTTTATATTTGAAAAAGTAGCATCTATTGCTGGTTTGCTTTTTTCTGCTGCCAGGGTCTTTGCCTTAAAAACAAACTCCCTCCTCTTTGCAATTAAAAAATAGACCAGGCCAACAAAGATCCCTCCCAGATGCCCCACATGGGAAACGCTGCTACCTACCCCTGATAAAATAAGAGATAGAAGTTCAATAAGCCCATATAAAACAACTAAATACTTCGCTTTAATAGGGACAAAGAAAAAAATCAAAAGCTCAATATCTGGGAACAAAATCCCAAAAGCAAGAAGCAATCCAAAGACAGCTCCAGAGGCTCCTATTGTTGGAATAACAAGAGCCATGCCTCCAGCTAAATAATTCATTATAAAAATTATAAGCCCAGCACCAACGCCAGTAAGAAAATAATAAAACAAAAATCTCCTTGTTCCCCAAAGTTCCTCAACAGGCATACCAAAGAGGAAAAGAGCATACATATTCATAAAAATATGCCAAAAGTTGCCATGGAGGAACATATAAGAAAAAATCTGCCATATATAAAGCTTTTCTAATACAAGTATAGGAGTCAGACCAAAATAGTATACAAAGCCCTCATAGTTTTGCTGCTGCAAAATATAAATAATTACATTAAGCATAATAATTATAAAAATCGAATTACGATTTCTTGAGATGACATAATTCTTCATTAAGTTCTATCCTAAGTTGTAAATTTTAAAATCACGCAGGTTAAGCCGTTAAAACTTCAACTCCATCTTCTGTAACGCAAACTGTATGTTCCCACTGTGCAGAAAGCTTGCCATCCACAGTTACAGCTGTCCATCCATCACTTAGCAGAGCTGTTTGATACTTGCCCTCATTGATCATAGGTTCAATTGTAAAAATCATTCCAGGAAACATCTGCATTCCCCTCTGACCTACATCATAATGATGAATATGAGGTTCCTCATGGAATTTCAAGCCTATACCATGCCCACCATAATCTCTTACCACAGAAAAGCCATTTTCTGAGGCATGTTTTTGAATTACCTGACCTATCACCCCAAAATCACTATATGGCTTAACCTCTGCTATAGCAAGCTCCATACATTCTCTGGCAACTCTTACAAGCTTCTTTGCTACATCTGTAGCCTCTCCTATTATATACATTCTGCTTGCATCTCCATAATAGCCATTGAGAATACATGTTACATCAACGTTTATAATATCTCCATCTTGGAGAACTGTTTCATCAGGTATCCCATGACAGATGACATTGTTTATGGAGGTGCATACGCTTTTGGGAAAACCATTATACCCCAAAGGTGCAGGAATAGCACCATGCTTTATTGTATACTCATGTACCCATTCATTGATCATGTTTGTAGTTATGCCTGCAGTTATCTTCTCACCAACATAATCCAGTATATCCCTTGTGAGCTTGCAGGACTTCCTTATACCTTCAATTTGCTCCTCAGTTTTAATTATTATACCCTTTGGAGGTCTTTTCATTGCTGAAGAATTTTTCATATCAGACTCCATGTGGCATTTCTTATACTTCTTACCACTGCCACACCAGCAAAGATCATTTCTTTGAAGCTTTCTCATAACTAAATCAACCTTAAAATTCATACTCTAAAAAAAGACATTTTCATAGCCATAATAAATTTATAATAAAATAATTAAATTTTTTCCAATTTATGCTTTCCCTATGCAAGCTTTTTTTATTAAATTAGCAATATAATATTACACAAAGAGTGCAACAATTGCAACTGAAAAGTTATAGAAAGGAGTATTCAAAAATGACTATTAATCTAAATAAGATAATCAATATAATGATCATTGCCATACTCACACTCATAGTGATCATCTATATTTTATTTTTTATAAAAATATCCTCCGCATCTCATCCATACTTAAAAGGTGTTGACATTGAAAAAAACTACCCTTATAGTAGATGGCAAAATTTATTAAAATAATCATTTCATGGAATGAAATTCCCTTATTCGTTCCATTAATACATCAAAATCTATAAGATAAATTTTAGAATCATATTCCACAAGGACTGTATTTCTACAAATACCTTTTACATTTATATCCATAGGGATATCATACTTTTCTCCCTTAAGATTTACGATATACAACCTATTATCTGATATATAAATAAAACCGCTTTGACCTATAAATAGATCACTAAGCTTTGAAAGAGATAAAATTTCACTTCGCGTTTTTTCGACTATATCAAATTTTACAACAGCCCAATTACCTGTTGTCCCTCGAACGTAGATAATATAATCCCCACTTTGATTAAACTCAAAAGAAGAGGCTGACATATTATTCACAAGAGGATTTCCTGTTTTTGAATCAAAAACATTTATATAATATGCTCCTGCTATTCCTGTTATGAGAGAAATATATTTATCTGAAGATAAAATCATAGATTTATAAAATTTATTATAAGGAGGCGAATAAACTCCATTAGTAAAATTTTTAAAACTCTTATCTTCAGGATTAAAGATCTTTAAGCGATTACCCTCAAATAAAAGAGCCTCATTTCCACGAAGAGAAAGACCATCTATGGAATAATTTTTCTCTGTGTTATAAAAAAACCTCAAATTCCCATCTAAATCAAAAACTCCAAAGGAACCATCATTGCCAATAAGAGCTCTCTCTGCATTTATATCAGCAAATGAAACATTTTCTAAAGAAAACCCTGAACCCTTAAGCGTAGTATTCTTAGGGAATAAAAAAGAAATGCGCGATCCACTTTTCAAAACTACACTTTTATTAAAAAAATAACCTCTATTCTCAAATGATAAAAGAGCAAAATTATTAATTATAAACTTACTTATCTCTGAAACATCTGAAATCTTTCCTTCCTTATAATCTTTTAAGAGATCCCTGTATTTCCCTTCTTTTGAAAAAGAACATGAAATTATAAATAAGAAACTCACAAAGAATAAAAATTTTACAAATCTCACAATTACATTTTCTCCCAGATAAAGTTTTTGATATTTCTCTTTTCTCTGTCAAAGACTATGCCTACCAGATATATGTCCCTGCCAC
>MWCI01000045.1 GCA_002069965.1 Spirochaetes bacterium ADurb.Bin218
TGTATACTCTGGACCTGCAAAAAATTCTGTCTTTTCCCCTGGGAGTCCATTCCATTGTTTACATGCAACCTGACAACCTCTGCATCCCTGACATTTTGATGTATCAACTAAAAACGCTTTTTCTGCCATATCCTACCCCCTTATGCCTTCTCAACATTTACAAGGAATGCTTTAAATTCAGGTATACCAGTATTTGGATCCCCAACATGAGGTGTAAGTATATTACATGCCTCTCCTGTTACAGCACATCCCTGACCAAAGTGCCATATCATACCTACAATTTCCACTGGCTTGCCATCAACAATAAGAGGCTGCACCCTTTCTGTTACAAGGGCATAGGAGTGTATTGTTCCCCTTGCTGAGGAAATTTTGACTCTATCGCCATTTTTAATACCCTTAGCCTTAGCAAGACTTGGGCTTATTTCGCAGAACATATCAGGCACAAGCTCTGTAAGCCATGGGAGGTTACGAGTCATAGCACCGGCCTGCCAGTGTTCAACAACCCTATAACTTGTTCCAATGTAAGGATATTGAGACGTAGAACCCACCTTGGCCTTAACAAGATCCGATGGATTTACAACAGGGTTAAGCTGCTTAGAGTTAATAAGATTTCTCGTAACTGTTTCAAGTGGCTCAAAATGCTCTGGTAAAGGACCATCTGCCAAAGAAGTGGTAAATAGCCTGATAACACCCTCTGTATTCATAATAAAAGGATTCTTCACATCAGGACCAAACTTAGCGCCTCCATCAACAACATCACCTTTCCATTCGCTACCTGTCCATTTAATAACCCATCGCTTAGGATCCCATGGTTCACCCTTTCTATTAACAGCAGCTCTGTTATAGATAATTCTTCTATTAACTGGCCAGGACCATGACCACTGTGGATACAGGCCAATTTTATTAGGTGCATCCTTGAGTCCTCTTCTGGCCATTTGGTTACCATCCTCTGTATAGCAACCACTATAGATCCAGCAACCACTTACTGTTGTTCCATCATCCTTAAGATCCATAAAGCTTGCCACCAATTTGCCCTTTTTGCCATCTTTATCAATATAATATCCATTGATCTCCTGAGCAACAAGGTGCGGATCAGCCTCATGATCCTTTGGAGAATGTCTGTAATTCCAGTTTGCCTTAAGAATTGGATCAGGGAAGGCAACCTTTTTGCCAGCCTTTACATCCTTTTCATACAGCTCTCTTATTTTTAAGAAAAGCTCATCTATAAAATCAAGGTCAGAGATAGCAACCCCTGGTGACTTCTGCGCCTTATATCTCCACTGAGCCCATCTTCCAGAGTTAGAGACGCTTCCTTCTTTTTCTACAGAAGAAGCCATTGGAAGCAGAAATACTTCTGTCTTTATGCTTGCAGGATTAACCCCAGGTCTTTTCCAGAAAACAGAGGTATCTGTTTCCCATAGGTCTGCGCAAACTATCCAATCCAGTTTTTCAAGAGCTGCCATAATTAAGTTAGCATTAGGTCCACCTACTATAGGATTTGTTCCCATAAAGATAGCGCCCTTTAGCAACCCCTTATAGACATCCTCAAAAATAACAGGATATGGAGTTGGTTTATGAGCCTTAGGCAGATAATCATAACAGAAGTCATTTTCTTTTGTGGCATTAGCTCCAAACCATGCCTTGAGCATGCTTATGAGGTACTTAGGCTTATTCTGCCACCAGTTAATACTCATTGGATCATTTGTTTTTGGAGTATTATTTTTTATGTATGTCTCAAGATTAACATCCTTTGATGCAACTGGAGCACCTATATATCCAGGGAGTATGTGCCAGAGAAGACCATGGTCAGTTGAACCCTGAACATTAGACTCACCCCTGAGTGCATTGATTCCACCGCCAGCAAGTCCCATGTTACCCATAAGACTCTGGAGTATGGAGTATGTCCTGATATTTTGAACTCCAATTGTGTGCTGAGTTGCTCCCATAGCATAAAGAATAGTTGCAACTCTGTCTGGCTTATGAGTTGAGCAATAGAGCTCTGCAACCTTCTTCAAGGTTTCAACAGGGCACCCAGTAATAGCAGAAGCCTTTTCAAAGGTATACCTTGCAAAGTGTCTCTTCATTATCTGATAAACGCAATTTGGATCCTGAAGAGTTTTGTCTTTCTTTGGAATACCCTTATCGTCTAACTGATACTTCCAGGTATCATTTGCATATTTTTTGTTAGCATTGTCATAGCCAGAGAATATACCATCATTAAAGCTAAATGCTGGATTTATAAGATAAGAAGCATTTGTGTATTCTAAAACGTATTCTTTCTGAATGAGATCATTTTGAAGTGCATAATTTATTATTGCACTCATAAAGGCTATGTCTGTTCCAGGCCTTATAGGAGCATAAAGATCAGCAAGAGAAGAGGTCTTTGTAAATCTTGGGTCAACACTGATAAGCTTGCCACCCTTATCCCTGGCCATCTGAACGTATTTAAAAGATATTGGATGATTTTCTGCAGCATTGCTGCCTATGATCATTATAACATCTGCATGCTGGATATCAATCCAGTGGTTGGTCATTGCACCACGACCGAATGTAGACGCCAAACTGGCGACAGTTGCACTGTGTCAAATCCGCGCCTGATGCTCTAAATAGGTTATACCCATAAGTCTTGCAAACTTACTCCAGACATAACATTCCTCGTTGTCTAAAGCTGCACCACCAAGACCTATGAGTCCAGCTGTTCTGTTAACAGTAACATTATTCTCTTTTTCAATAAAGGTTTTATCACGAACGTCCTTTACCCTCTCAGCAATCATCTCAAAGGCCTTTTCCCATGAGATCTCTTCCCACTGAGTACCACCTGGCCTTCTGTACTGGACCTTATCAAGTCGTCTTTTTATAGGGTTAACAGCTACCTGATACAAAGCTGCGCCTTTAGCACAAAGGCTTCCCCTATTTATTGGATGATCTGGATCACCCTCAATGTTTACAATCTTACCATTACGTGCAGAAACTATAAGTCCGCATCCCACACCACAGTAAGGACAGATTGTTGTGCTCTCTTTTGTTCCTTTAAGCTTATCCGGCATTGGTTTACATCCGGTCAAAAAGGAACTACCCCCCAAAAAAGCCCCGGCTGCTGTTGCACCAGACAGCTTGAGGAAATTTCTTCTGGTAACAGGCATAAAAGATCCTCCTGGATGAATTTATATATCTTGTTTTGCTTTCTGTAAAAGTGCTTAAATATCTTTAAATGCACTTAGTGATAAAGCTACAAAACAAACCCTTATGTATAATTAGGGCATAGTAACTTTATCACCAATATTTTTTATGTCAAATTAATTTTGTTTAAATAAAAAATATCCTTCTTAGTAATTTGTCTTTCTTGCCTCCTCCGCAGCGTTTGTTTCTCCATAATAAGAAAGCAAGTAATTCTTTATCTCAACAGCCTTCTCTCTATTACCTAATAATTCATAAGCACGCATAAGACCATAATATCCTTCAGCTCTTGTCATAGCATCAGGATACCTCTTTAAAAGAGCATCAAAGGTTTTCAATGCGTCACCGTATTTCTTGAGGAACATCATCTCGATGTGACCCTTGCGATAATAGGCATTATCTGCTTCTTTGGTATCTCCATAAGTTTTTATAAACTCATCATAAGCTACAATAGCGCCTTCCCAATCCCGCTTTTTCTCATAAATCATGGCTTTTTCAAACAGCTTATATGGCACTTCTCTTAAAACTACATTCTGTTCTGTAACTGTTTTAGATTGAATTTCAATCTCCCCTTTAAATGGAATAAAGCCATCCATTTTTACAGTGAGATTGTGTTTCCCCCTGACAACTGAAATCTGAGAAGGAGTTTTACCCTCATTTTTGCCATCGATATAAACATCAGCACCAGAGGGTTGAGATGAGATCTTTAATGTTCCAATCCTGTTATTGAGGGCATCCTCAACTGTATTTGATATACTCCATGCCACAGATCTAAATCCCTTAGTGGATCCTATATCCTTTGAACCCATAAAAACCAAAGCGCCACTGGCTGTTTCATAAACCCTATAGTTGACAGTTATCATATCGCTAAAAACACGAATATCCCCTTCCACTTTATATTGAATTCCCTTATCACTAAAACTCTTTCCAGAGTCATCGTTTTCAATTACACCAGCCATCTCAAGAATCTTCTCATTTATGAGAGCCTTGGAATATTTTCTTTCAATAGTAGAAATAGAAATAAAATTCCCCATCTGGCTATTCAGTATCTCTGCAAAGGTTCCTCCATACTCAAGCTTTGCCGCTCTTTCATTTTCGTCTCTAAACTTATAAACAGTGACAGTGGATTTTTCTTCATCAGAGTCAGACTCTCTTTGCTTAATGTAATCCTCTGTAAATTTTTCTTTTATATACCATTCAATATCCCCAACTGACTCCTGAATTGTAGAACCTGTTGCTCCATGGGCATGGACTATAATCATCCTGTCTATGCTTACTGTTCGTGCATCAATTTCATATCTGCCGTCTATCTTTGACACTGTCCCAACAGTCAGATAATCCACCTTTAACGATGCAGGATCACCCTTCATCATGTCAGGGCTTAACAGACCTGCCTGAACCTTCTCAAGAGTTGAAATATAGTCAGCTATTGCATTTCTATCCCTTACATAAAATCTATCCTGTTTTTTAAAAACAGCCTCAATCATAGAAGCAACGGCATTACCTGCCTTTTCTGCCTCTGAGGCAGAGGTTATAGAATCATCAAAGGATGTTACAGCCAGTCTTATCTTTGATGAATTATCCTGACTAAGCAGCAAAACAGGAATTAAAAGAAATAAAATAATCAATCTTGCTTTTTTCATCTTCATATCAACCTCCAAGAGCTGCTATCCAGAGCTTAACAAGGCTTCTTTCTGGGCAATCAGGACGCAGCGTGAGATATTTATTATAATTCATGACTGCCTCAGCATTCTTCTTCATCTTTGTATCATAGAGTATACCAAGATTTTTATATGCAATGGCATATTCAGGATTAAGGCTATTGCATATTTTTAAATTCTTTTCTGCCTCTTTAAGGTCCCCAGAAAGAGTGCATACAACACCTAAATTATTATAAGCATCTATATAGTTCTTATCATATTTAATGGCTAACTGAAAGTTCTTTTTAGATTCCTTATAATTATAACGTTTATACTCCGCATTACCCATTTCAAAATAGGCAGGTGCAAAATCAGACTTGAGGCTTATTGCTATATTCAACTCATCCACTGCATCGTTATATCTACCAGCAGCTATATATGATTTACCAAGAAGGTAATGAGACATATACTGGTTTGGCTGATATTTAATAGCCTCAGTAGCTGATTTAATCATTGAGCCTATGTCACCCTTTTCTGAGTGAATCGAAGCAATCTTAGTGTAAATCTCTGCCTTTGCAATATCAGTCTCTGCAGTTTTTAAGGCTTCATGAAGCTTTTTGATCTCTTGATTTACTGATGCATTTTCAGAAAGTTTAAACTCCTGCTCAGCAACCTCACTTATATCCTTCTTCCCACAGTGAATGACAAAAATCAATAAAGGAATTAACAAAACAGCAAATATAACTTTTTTCATAAAAAGACCCACCTCGAAATAATCCGCTTTTTAAGCTATTAAATACAGAAATATCTTAATATTTCAATATTTATTTTCCTAAATTTAAAATTTACACATACCTATCACTCATTATTTTTCTTTCTTTTAATCAAAAGTTTTTCTATATATAGACCTTCATTCCCTTTTTCAAATCCTTTACTTAAACCGCTTAATGCAACAACAACAATTGCACAAAGCATGGTGGATTTATATTTGCTTGATGGTAATGTGTGATTTATAAACATAAAACCTCTGATTTTACTTTTTAGTGTTTTTATATCCCTGAGTTCTAATTTTCAAATGTTTTTACATCCTTTCCCAGTCAAAATTTACAATATTTCTTTCAGCCTTGCTAAATTCTATTCCTACAAGATGTATATCCTTGTATTGATTAACATACTTTTCAAAGTATCTCCTCTCTTTTATCTGATGCAGTGCTTTCCCTTCTGGCTTTTCCTCTACTACCTTAAACTCTACAATATAAACTTTACCTTCCCATATCACAGAAAGGTCTATTCTACCCATATTTGTTGCATCCTCTGCTACTGTTTTTAATCCTGCACCATTAAACAAAGCATATATCACAGAGGCATAATAACCCTCATAATCCTGTAACTGATTTTTTCTATACCAGTCTGCAGGTATACTTGCAAAAAAGCTATAGAGTATATCTTTGACTTTCTCTACCTCGGCTTTTTCTAAGGCTTCGATCAATTCTATCTCTGCACCATCTTTCTTTACGGGATCTGGTGTTAGGTATGTTAAAAATGAATCATTAAAGCTCATTCTAACCTCTAAATTTGGGTAAGTCAATACATAGACATTCTTGCTTCCACTTCTAATGAATTCCTTTATAGTTAAATATCCTGATTGAAAGAGCAAATTCTCTGGAAATATATAGTCTATGTCAAGGTTTGATAGTATCTCTTCTCCTACCTTTAACTCCTCTATCTTTGGCAAATAGTATTTATTCTTTTGAAATAGCTTTATTAAAAATGTTGGCGTTCCTGTCTCAAACCAAAAACTCCTAAAGCGCTTCTCTGAAAACAACAGCAATATGTCAAAGGGATTGTATACACTCTCTCCTAACCAGTTATATCCATTATACCAGAGCTTAACTTCCTCCTTATCAAAATCCTTTATACTGTCTCCAAATACTGTTTCTAAATCTACCTGCCTGTATCCACAAATTGTTGCATATTCTGGATTAAGGGTTATATCTTGCAATTGATTTAGCCCACTGAATATAGAAACTTTAGAAAAGCGTGACACTCCTGTTAAAAATACAAGCTTTAAGTAAATATCTGTGTCCTTTAATACTGAGTAAAAGTCCTTGAGAATCTCCCTGTTTTCACGGGCTATTTCTGGCTCATCTATTCTGTCCAGTATTGGCTTGTCGTATTCATCTACCAATACCACTACCTTCTCTTTGTATTTCTCACTAGCTTTGATTATTAACTCATAAAAGCAATTTTTATAATTATTTTTTTCCTCACATTCTATTTTCAAAAATCTTTGATTAAGTTTAAGCTGAAAAAAAATGTTTTCTACTGTTTCTTTTCCGCTCCTTGAAACTCCACTCCCAAAGCTTATATGTATTACTGGATAAATTTTGTCCCAGTTCCAGTTCTCATAAAGGTACAAACCTTTAAATAGCTCCTTGTTCCCCAAAAATGCCTGCCTTAGTGTATCCAAAAACAAAGATTTGCCAAAACGCCTTGGTCGGCTCAAAAAAAAGTATTTACCCGAATTGGTTAGCTTCTCGACATAAAAAGTTTTATCAGCATAATAATAATTATCTGTCCTTATCTCTACAAAACTCTGTATTCCTATGGGTAGCTTTTTCATCTTTTTTACCTGCTTTGCAAATGCTTGAAAGACTTATTTTTACAATAAATATTAACTAGTCAATTGAGTTTGTCCACAAATTTTTGTGATGACTTGACAGGATATGGCTCTCGCTTTTGCTAGCTTAAGATTGCCACGAAAATCGAGTTGCTTCTGCGAATCTACAAAAACATCTTGCCTTTTATCTTTACACCTATATTCTTTTAACAAAAAAGCTTATACTCCTGGGACTTTAAATATGATTATAGATCACGATTTAATTATTAAAACATTGAACTTTGCTGCTCAGGCACATGGAGATCAAAAAATACCTGGTAGTAATATCACTTATTTATGCCACCTTGTATCTGTTGCTTTTGAAATAGTAGGAGCAATCTTTGCAGAAGATATTAATAACCCAATATTTGCAATTCAATGCAGCCTTTTGCATGATACAATAGAAGACACCTCTGTAACCTTTGATGATCTAAAAAATACATTTAATGAAAAAATTGCCTTAGGAGTTTTAGCTCTATCCAAAAATAAAAATCTTCCTAAGGGATTACAATTAAAAGACTCTGTAGACCGAATCTTAAAAATGCCGAGGGATGTTGCAGCTGTAAAACTGGCAGATAGAATAACAAATCTTGCTCCTCCCCCTTCTCACTGGGAAAAAGAAAAGATTATCAACTACAGAGAAGAATCTCTATTTATACTTGAAAAGCTTGGCTTTGCCTCTCCATTCCTTGCAAGGAGATTAGAAGAAAAGATCAAATCCTATGGCAAGGGTTCTCCGCCAGAGCACTGAAATTTTTTATTTTCATAATCATCAAGAATTTTATAGATCTCCCAGAAGGAATAAAAGAGCGATAACACTATAGGCCCTATAATCACCCCTGGCAAATTAAAGGCCTGTATGCTGCCAAGGAGTAAAAAGAAAAAAAGCAATGGGTGAAAGCTTAGCTTCTTGCCAAAGGCCTTTGGCTTGACAATATTTTCCAGAAACAAATACCAGGACAAAGACCACAGAGAAATAAAAATTGCTGAGCCATGTTGACCAGTGTAGTATAAAATCACTGAGGCTGGCAGCCATATTAAAGTTGTGCCTATTACAGGAATAAGAGAAAGAATCGCAGCAATTGTCCCCCATAAAAGAGGCATGGATATACCCACAAAATAAAGCCCCAGGCCTACCATCAGTCCCTGTAAAAACATTATGAACAAATTGCCAAGCATTAGTACATATATAACCTCTTTGAGCCTTTCAACAACCTCCATCTCAAGTTCTTGAGGCAAAGGTAAAATTCTATAGACAGCTCCTTCAAAATTATATGCATCTTTCAAAAGAAAAAACAAAATGAGCATCATCAAAAAAAAGTTTATGGCAAACTTTATAGGATAGGATATTATTTCTGTTATACTCTCAAACATGGACATTGATGTGCTTTTAAAATATAGTAAAATCTTCTCCCCAGCTTCTGCCTTGCTTATCTTTAAAAAGTCAAGAATCTTCTCAACCAGAGGGCTATTGCCAAAGTGCTTAAGGTAGTCATTGATTATTGTTATTTCAAGGGACTGATAAAGCTCAAAGGCTTGCTCTGAGAGCATTATCAAAACTATAACAACAGGTATTATAACAAGGCAGATGAGGCCTAAAATTAAAATGGAAGAGCTCAAAAATCTTTTTTTTACAAACTTAAGAATAAAATCATGAAGAGGCCTTAAGGTAACATAAAAAATCAGAGAATATAAAAACACCCATACATAATATTTAAAGATATAAAGAAGAAAAATGATGATCAGAAAAAAAAGCACCAAAAAGTAAATCTTCATTCTTCTGTTTTGCTGTAGGAGTTTATATGAATCATTGCTACCCATGGTATTTTCCCAGATAAAATTTTATGGTGGCACAAAAGTGCCACCATGTTAACCTGCAAGCGTTTTTAGCGCAAGCCTTAAATCTTCATCTGGTAAGATAATGAGATAGATCAGCAGCAAGTTTGGATATTGCATGATCAAGATATGATTCATCAGAGATCTTTTTCTTTAAAGCAGTAATCTTTTCCTGATCTCCTAAAATTTTACCCTGCCTTATCTCACGATCCTCCATTTTCATGAGATTACTCATAAAAACCTCCGCGGCCTGCTGTTCCTCCCTGAACAGTTTTTCTGGCCTCATTTTTTAATCGACACCTAAATTTAATTTAATAAAAACTTTTTCCTTTGCAAATAAAAACTTTGCCATGATTTAAAATTTACCCTATTAGTTAAATAGACACATTTTGGCTGTTACATCTCCTTTAATCCAAAAAAGTATTGACTCAAAATCTTTAAAATTATTTATATTTACAGGAATTTATCCGATTCTTTTTTTAAAGGTTAAAGGGAGTCTTTTATGAAATATACAATGGTAAAGCAATTCTATAATGCAGCTATAGATAATGTCTTTACGTTCTTTTTCAAAATAGTTGACTTTGGGAAAATTATGATTGAGGCCTTTTGGGGTCTTTTTGATATATTTGCAGCTTTTTTTCTTATATTTTACAACTTATTTATGTATGTATACTACTTCTTCCTCTTTCTAATAGATACAGGCTCTGAGTCAGGTGGAGCTACTCCCTATAGAATCAGGCGTGCATCTAAGAGAAGTAAAATCCCTGCTGTTCAAATGGACACATCTCCAAATCCAATTCCTGCTATGTATAGAGTCAAAACTGTTACATCTGACGCAGGGAAGGCTGTTGCATCATCAGTCCAAAGCGCAGCAAGCACTGCCAGTTCAGTTGCAAGCTCAGCAAGCAATACTATAAGCCAGACACTAAAGCCTCTAAAACCTGCTCCTGTTGGCACTGGTTCAAAAATGTCCATAAAATCCATAGCAAAAGATTCTGCGGAGTTCCTGCTTGATATTTTTAAAACTCTTAAGGATTTTATAATAAAACCTATAAAAGCAATAGCTGAATTCCTCTCTACCAAGCTTATGCCAGTTAAAGAGAGCGATGTTAAATTCAATCAGGCAATGCAAAAGCGAAGCCTTATAGATGAGTATCTCAAGGAATATGAAAAAAAACAGAAAAAGAGAAGATAATCAGTTACAAATCTTTAAATGAAATCTCTATACAAAATAAAAGCTCTCCCCCTTTTTATAACAATGTCCGCTGCCTTTATTTTTGGCTATGGAGATTTACTGTTTCCAATGAACTTTGAGAGGCTTCACATATTTCTCTTTAACCTGACAAGTGGCGGTTTTACAATTCTCTACCTCACAAATAAAAGACAGAGCAATTCCATAAGATTGATTCTATTTTTTTTATTAAGCATTCTCTTTGCTATTACTGCCTTTTTTAAGCTTTACCTCATTGCAGCCCTCTGTGGTGTTATACTTGCAATAATTGTAGAGACTTTCAGGGAAGAAAGATTTGGCTTTTTCCCCTATGTATTTTTTAAACCCCATGGCTCTTCTTCAGAAAAATTTCATCAGGCCTCTCTTTTATGCCTTGTTATAGCTCTATTACTATCATCTTTTGTTATTATCAATGAGGTTTACCTTAAACTATTTTATTACGAAAAGCTCACCCTGGATGTCTTTTTTCTTGGATTTTCTTTTCCTGTCTCTCTTATAACCTTTTCAATTATTTTCAGCATATTTGAAGATTCAAAAAGGCACTGGGTATTATATGCAGAGCATTTCTCCTTCTGGACCATTTGCGCAGGGGTTATAATATTCTTCCTCTTTATTATAGCAAAAAGCTTTGCAGGTGAGGTCTTTATATCCTTTACTCTATTTTTTACTGTTATTTTTATTTTTGTTTTATTTAAAAAATTCGGCAAAAGAGTTCAGCAAAAATACTTCTTAGTATCAGGAATTTATTTTTTGATGGCAACAGCCATAACAGGAATTTTATACATTTTACTTAAACAGCTATATTATGATGAGTTTCTTGGTAAGCTAATACTTAGGATGCACGCCTTCTATTCCCTCTATGGGTGGAATCTCACAGGTATGATGGTAATAATAAGATGGAAGGATTTCCCCATAGCTTTAAATACCAGAAAGGCTATAATCTTTCACTGGGCCGTTGTGCTGATTCTTGCTCCTCTTGCAAAGATTTATAACATACTGGCAATACCAGCTATTATATCCTATATCGCCTTTATATCAGTATTCTTCTTCTCAAAAAATAAACTTAAAAAAATTCTGTAACCCCAAAGGCGATGGCTATTCCTTTTTCTTCAGGGTATAGATTAAAGCTTACCAGTGGTTCCTTTTTGTCGGATGCGATCTCCCTCTGGAAAACAGAATATGAGGGAGTCATATAATACGAAAGCCCTATCTCAAAGGCTTTAAGAATGACTAAAGCAGAGGCTGCCATCTTGCCTTTTCTGCTGCCCCAGTTATAAAAGGTATAACCCCCAAGAGAGAGCTCTGACAGATAAAAAGACCATCCAGCAAACCTATAGCCCTTATAAAACATCCCTCCGCCAGGTATAAAAATTGAGATAACAGCTGCTGTTTCATCTGGCATTGAAAAAAGAGGTGGTAGCAAATTCTGCTTATGGTAATTATAGCTAAGCTGATTGTAATAAGATACAGAAAAAGTCAAAGGGATGGTGGCCCATAAAAAATATTGCAGTCTTTGATCTCTATTTTCTTTGTCATTATCTTTAATCCATGGGAAAAAGTTGATCTTATAATCATTTATATGCAGGGGTAGCAAAAAATGTAGTGCAGTTATTGTTGCTATTGCCAGAGCCCCAGAAACATCGCATTCGCCTTTTTTTATACCAAGGTAATCCATAGACAAAAAAGATCCATACCCTGGAAGGCAAAAATTTGCACCCTGATTTATAACGCATGTAGCAATTATAGATTCCTTTGCACTTCCTCTTCTTTTATTGAGTTGCTCCTCCTGGCTATAAAATCGCGCAGTGTTTTCATTAATCTTTTTATTGATATTTTTTATAAACTGAGAGGTATCTGCGTATAAATCAAATTCAAGTTTATCATCTTTGTTAATATCACCTCCCACTATCTTAGAAAAAAACCTATCAACAGAGGTAACTTTAACTAAACCCCTATTGGTTCTATATTCCCCAATCTCAAGCCCGTGCCACTGGCCGGCATTGATTGTTAAAATTCCTCCCTCTCTTTTGGTTGTGGAAACAAGCTTTATTTTAGAAAACCTCTCAGCTATGAATCTCCCTCCCTTGAGGGATAAATTGGAAGGGAGAGTTGCTGTAATTATCTTTTCTTCATCCTTAAATAGATAGTCACTTCCTGCATCAATAATTTTTATTCTTAAGCTATAAACCCCACTGTCAAAATCAAGCTGCAAAAGGCATAAGGAACTTGCACCATAATTTTTAGCTACTATTTTCAGTTGCCCATAATCTTCACTTTTTATGAATTCCTTTATATTTAAACGCTCAGGAAAAGTTAAAGGATAAAGTCTCCTTGAGGCAAAAAATCCCTCTTTTACCATATACTCACAGGACTTTAATATCTCATCATGAATTTGCTCTCCATTATAAAGAGGGATAAGAGCTATAGAATTAGCAAACAAACTCATTGGATGAATTATCTTTATAAAAAAAAGCAGCAAAATAAAAGTTATCTTTTTTCTCATAATACAATTACCTGAATATCAAACGCTTTTTAAAACAATCACAATTCAATCTCTTTTGTCATCTCTTTTAAATTGAATCTCAAAATTTAATCAATGTTAATTCTTTAATATTTATATAGAATAAATGCTCTAATATATCCTTGCGGAATATTTAAAATAGTATTTATTACTGTAATAAATAACGCACAACTGAAAAGAAAGTATCTTCAAATAGCGCTAATTATCAACCATCGCAATAAAATTCTCTACGATAAAGAAAAAATTGAAAAACTTCAGCCCCTGCAGGCTTTTTGTATTGAAAAATTTTCCATCTCAAAGTAAATTCATCTTATAACTTTGCCACTTAATTTATCGAAGATATTGATGCTAAATTATTCAGGTTTTTTGGATAAATGAAATTAAAAAAAATTAAAAGAACAATTGCTTTTGCTGCAATAATATTTTTCTATAACCAGTATAAATCCCATGGTGCAGAATACTTTACTAAAGCTACAATACTTGCGGGCACTGGACCTTCTTTTGTATCTGGATTTTATGAAGACTACTTTAAAACTGGATGGAAAAGCCACTTCGGAATATTATACAACCCTGACTTTTCAAAATATTTTTTTATTCAACCATCCTTTGCCTATTCCTCTTATGAAATGGATGCATCGTCACAGTCTATTTTACGGGAATGGGATTTTTCCATTGCTGGTCTTCTGGGGTATTACATTTTGCCTTTTTCTATTGTTACCGCAGGCCTATCTTTTCATGAGTCCTATGACATCCTGACTACTTATAACACAAATAGAAAAGAAACAGCTTTTAAACCTGCAGTCTCTGCACAGGTTTCCGCTCTGGTTTATCTTGGTCGAGGTATTGGCCTTTTTACACAATGTGATTTAAAGCGAAGGGAAATATCAGAAAAAAAATTCGACACAATCTCAATAACTTTTGGCGCAACATACAACTATTATGATTACATGGAAGACATAGAAACTCGAAGCAACTCCGAAAAAAAGATAGAGCTTTTTGGCAAGGCGCAGGAAGAGCTTAAAGCTAAAAATTTTGAAAATGCAAAAAAGCTTTTCCTTGAATTACAAGGAATTGACAGCGATTACCCAGGGCTTGATTACCAGCTGAAAAGAATCACGGAGATTGAAGAATATTATAATCTGGCAAAAAAACATCTATCTTCAAAAAGCTATTCAAAATCAATTCGAAATCTTGAATACTGTGCTCCTTATATTAAAGAATGTGAAACCCAACTTTTATCCCTGAGACAGAGTCTGCGCATTTATATCTCTCAATGGGAAAAACAGGGCATAGCTTTATACGAAAAGCAACAATATCAGGGCTGCATTGAATTGATGGAGCAGATATTAGCAGTGGATCCAGGAAACAAAATAGCTAATATATATTTGCCACGAGCCATAAAAAGAAAAAAGGCAATTGAATCTCTTTCAGGATTTACCAATGACAATTAAGAAAAAAATCGTCTCCATATTCTTGTTACTTTTATCAAGTGGACTTTTCCCCTTCTCCTTTATTACCATCTCAAAGATAAAAACAGAGGCTATCGCCAATCTGCAGGATCAATCCAAAATCTATGCCTACATATTTTCAAAAGCTATAGTCAACAGCCTCTTCATGAATGGTGGAGATATTGACGCCACAGCAGTTGATACAAAGGAACTAATGTCAATCTTTTCACCTCTCAGGGAATATGGCCTTGCTCAGGCAGATGTTATATTCCTTTCTGCTAACCAATCAAAAAATGGCACTGTTATAAATAAAAATTTTTTACAGCAAGAGAATCCCAGCTATGGTTTGCCAAAATCAAAACTTTCAAATAGTGAAATTCGGGAACTACTGTATTTTGATGGCAGCTTCAGAGAAAGAGGCGATGAGAAGAAATTCTTTGAATTTATAAAAAGCGCTGGCCTGACTGGGAAAGCTCCCTTATGTCTTGTGCGCTTTACAATAGACAAAGATATTGCCCTTAAAAATGTGGAGAGGCTAAAAAAGTATTTATTCCTTTCTTCTTCCATAATCCTTATTCTATCTATTGCTCTTGCCTTTTTTCTGGGAGGATTTATATCTAAGCCTATTATCTCTTTAACAGAAAAAGCCGAAAGACTCAAAAATGGGCAATACTCTGCCAGAGCAGAAATTTCATCAAAGGATGAAATAGGAGAACTTGCTGCAACCTTTAATAACATGGCAGAGATTATAGAAGAAAAAATTGCAGAGCTTGAAAAAGCAAATATAGAATTACAGGAATTGGACAGACTGAAGGACGAATTCCTTGCAAATACATCTCACGAGCTAAAGACACCGGTCCATGGAATTCTTGGGCTCACAGAGTCTCTCCTTGATGGGACCTTTGGAGAGCTAAATGAAAAATCAAAGCATATTCTATCAATGATTGCCAAAAGCAGCAGGCGCCTGGCTTCTCTTGTAAATGACATTCTGGATTTTTCAAAGCTAAAAAATAATGATGTAGATCTTAGCATAAGGGATCTTGATCTCTCCTCTGTTGCAGAGGCTGTTGTGACAATATTGCACCCTCTTGCAAAAGAGAAAGAAATAGATCTCCTCAATAAAATCCCATCAGGAGTTTTTGTAAAAGCAGATGAAAGTCGCCTTGAACAAATTCTCATAAACCTTGTTGGCAATGCTATAAAATTCACAAATAAAGGCTTTGTCCACTTAGAAAGCTCCACATCTGATGATAGGATAATAGTCTCTATTATTGACACAGGAACGGGAATACCTGAGGAAAAACAACAGAAGATATTTGAATCCTTTTTCCAGGCAGATGGAAGTGAAACAAGAGGCTACAGCGGAATTGGTCTTGGACTTGCAATTACAAAAAAGCTTGTAAATCTTCATGGAGGAGAGCTCTGGTTTAAGACTAAAGTAGGGGAAGGGACTGTCTTCCACTTTTCTATTCCAGTTGGCAAGCCACAGGCAGATTCAAGCTATAGCATAAATAAGACGCGGAAGAATTTTTATGATACAGATTCAACTCCAGTTATAAATGTTCCCTCTCGTTCTTTAACTGGGGCTAAGATCCTTGTAGTTGACGATGAGCCAATAAATCTGCAAATACTATTAAATCAGCTAAGTAAAAATAACTATAACGTAAAAGTTGCGACCAACGGCAAGGATGCCTTAGAGGCAATAGAAAAAAATGAAGAATTTGATCTCATATTGCTTGATGTTATGATGCCAGAGATCTCTGGCTTTGAGGTGTGCAAAAGAATAAGGGAAAAATTTAGCCCCCATGAACTGCCAGTTGTTCTTCTTACAGCAAAAAATACACGGGAAGATATTATTACAGGCCTAAGCCTCGGGGCAAATGATTATATAACAAAACCCTTTGACCGTGAAGAGCTTCTTGCGAGAGTAAAAAACTATATAGCCCTGAAAAAGGCAGCTGAGGAACAAAAGCGCTTTCTTATTTTAAAGCAGGAGCTTGAAATTGCAAAGAGTATTCAACTTACAATTCTCCCAGAAAAGCTACCTTCAATTGAAAAGCTTACTATAAATGCAAAATATGAACCTATGATGGAAATTGGAGGAGATTTCTATGACTTTATAGTCCTTGATGAAAAGCGTATTGGAGTATTGATAGCAGACGTTACAGGTCATGGAGTATCTGCGGCACTAATTGCCTCAATGATCAAAGTAGCTCTTCACATGTCTTATAAGTTTGCGGACAATCCTGCCATGATGCTTACAAATCTAAACTCATCCCTACATGATCATATCTATGGAAGATTTATAACCGCTCTTTATATTTTCATCAACACAGAAGAAATGACTCTGACATTTTCCAACGCAGCTCACTGGCCCTTTTATATACACAACAGAGAAAGTAACAAGATCACAGAACACACTGTAAGAGGCAGACTCATAGGACTAAATTCTGATGGGAACTTCCAAAACAGCACTGTAAGACTCAATAATCACGATCGAATAATTATATTTACAGATGGAATAATAGAAGAAAGAAATTTTGAGGGCAACTCTCTTGGAGAGACAAACTTCGTTGAAATAATAAAAGCAGCTGCAACAAAAAAGCCAGCACGATTGGTAGATGATATTTTTTTGAAGCTTTATGACTGGTCATCATCTGCAAATAAAGAAAGCCTTGAGGATGATGCAACGCTAATAGTTATTGATGTTAATCTTTGAGCTCTATCTCTACAAGAATTGGCTGATATAGAAGTGGATCAATATATATGGCAAAAACTTTTTTGTCATAAGAAAATATCTCTTTTCCTGAATAAGGCCATATCTGCGCTTCTTTATTCCATAGAGGTTTATAGACAGAAAGGCTTTTTGCAAAAGGAATTTCCCCAAAATCCTTAAAGCGAGCCATCATAATCTGCCCTGTAAAAATCTGAGAATATAAAATTATAAAGCTCTGAAGGTAAGAGTTATAAGAAATTGAACACTCCCCGCTGACATCGCCAAAAAACTCTCCTGCATCTTGCAGATTGGCCACCCAATTCCCATTGCTGTCAAGAAATTCATAGGAGGATCTATCTGTGATAAAATCTTCCTTTACACGGGCAAAGGCAACAGGAAAAGACACCCCCTTTTTAAAATGACCTGCAAGATATACATAGCCATTGTGTCTAATTGCAGAGGCACCAAAGGCAGGAGGATTTTCTGTAAAGAGATTATCAAGCCTTTCAAAATGAATCTCATCCCCCTTTTTCCACCCATCTGGAATTTTCCAGAAAGCAATGCCAACTGAAAGAATTTTGAATTCAAGAAATTTGGAGTAATCAGGTATAAAAACATGCAAAAAATAGACATAAACCCTATCCTTAACACGGACCCCATCAAGAGCCCAAAGTCTGTGGTGTAGCGGATTCTCCTCTGGGTTATTTTTTATGAATTGAGTTACTTTCCCATTTTCTGTTAAAAACTCAAGCTTTATATCTCGAAAATTACCGGGATTAATTTTATCACTCCAGGCTATAGAATTGGAAATCATCCCCTCTGCTATTGCATCTTCCTTAAGGGATTTTTCTGGCCCTGAATTATTCTTCCATTTTCCTATGATAGTATCGCCAAAGGTCCAGAGTGTTGTATTTTCATCAAAATCAATGGAACACACTCCATCCTGACCAAGAGTGTAATTATGCCTTGAGGGAGCAAATATCCCATGCTCCTTAACAACAGTGCTTGATTTACAAAATAAAAAAAATAAGACTGCTAAAAGAATATATCTTTTCATGAGAATTTATGGACCTGCAACGCATCTAACATATTTTTTTACTGGAGACCCCATAAAACTTTGCACGCTAAATCCAGTATTTCCCCACTTAAAATCTACAAACCACACATAATTATTGTTACTTGAGTCTTTTGATTTATGAGTCGTTGAGGACCAGAAATGACCATCCTTCCAGAAATCAAGACACTCACTATCTGTAATAACATTAGGGAAAGCCTCTTCATTAATCTGACTGCAATACTGGTTACCAGAGGAATAATGGTGATTATATACAATGCTTTGAAGTTCTTTAACACTTGGAAGCCTCCAGTCAGATCTACCTTCATGGACAAGATTATTACAAACCTCAATAGCCTCCTGCCAGGAAAACCTCTTTTTTGTCCCTTTGCATTTAAAATCGTATATTGGCTTATTATCCTCCCCAATTGAGCATCTTGTCCATATAAGATCTGTGGAATTATCCCTCACAGCCCCTCTTGATAGAACTCTATAAACCTTACCACTATATAGATAGGTAAAAGAAAATATCAAAAGCAATGTCATTATGATCTTTTTCATTTTCTCCTTCCCCTGACGCATCTGACAAATTGTTTCTCAACAGTAGTTTCCCCTGTTTCTTCATTATATTTCACCTTTTCTTTTATATCAGAAACATTCACTCCAAAAACCCCTCCACCTTGAAAAAAAACAATCCAGCCCCAATCAGTAATATCATAGGATTCATAGTTAGAGCTATACTCAATAAAGATCTTGGAGGTTGTAGTCCAATATCCCTCATTGACAGTTACTTCTGTATCAGGAAAATATTCGCTATAGACCAGGGGCCAGTTATCAAAATTAAGAATTGTTAAAAGCTCGTTAACTGTTGGCAGTTTCCAGTCGTCATATCCTCCATAAATTAAATTTGAACAGGTCTCTGAAGCCTGACTCCATGAAAGCTTTTTGTTTATTCCTGAACAATTATCATCTGTATCAGCAACATTTTTATCAACTACTGTGCATTTAAGCCACATGAGCCCTGTAACCTCATCCAGGACAATATCATCATTTGTGGAATTATAGTTGTCGAAAATAGTAAATCTTGGAGCTGTTGGAATATTTTGATAAGAGGCATCATCCCCTGATAAAACTACCTCACTTCTCCCTGTATCGCTTATGGGAAAAAATGTAGTCCTTGAGGCTTCATCATCATTAAGCACAATATCAAAGGGTGCAACGAAATCCTCTTCTTCCTGAAGTGCATCTAAGAAGGAATCATCATAGCATCCTGACACATTGATTAAAAAGGACAGGAAAATTAAAACTGTTATAAATAATCTGAAAAGAGCCATACAATCCACCCTATACAATTCATTAATAGGGAACTACTCTTTTCAATAAAAAATTAGTCAAATTACTAAATATATCAAGAAATTATAATAAAAAGCAATATAAAGAGCATCAAAAATTCAATTAGCGCCTTATATGAGATTTTTGAATGCCTTTATGTTGTTTGTGAATGAAAAACCTTGAAAGCTTAGAGCCTGCAATTTACTATCTCTGTCTCAATTATTGCAGTTGCTCCAATTGACTCAAGACTATCCATAACCTGAACAACCTCTGACTTTTTAACCATAACCTTTATGGCATACCACCCTGGGGAATCAAGTCTTGATATTGTAGGAGACTCAAAGCCAGGGGTAATCTTTTCAGCCTCTTTGAGTCTGTTTTCATGGATATTATATTCAAGCATGCTATATTGATTTGCCACAAGCACACCTTCAATTCTGCGCCTTATCTTAATAACACGTGGATCTTCAGCCATATCCTGAGAGCTAATGAGAGTAGTTTCATAGGAGCCAATCTCTTTAAAGACTTTAAGATTATTATCCCTGAGGCTATCTCCAGTTTCCACTATATCTACAATTGCATGAGCAAGATTTAATGCTATCATTATTTCCACAGATCCATTCATTTCTATACAATGAACAGGGACATTATGCCTTTTGAAAAAATCCTCTGTCATATTTGGGAAGGAGGTTGCTATATTCATATCCTTTAGAGAGTCAAGGGAGTCCGATTTCCAGTCATCCTTTACTGCAACGCAAAGCCTGCATTGACCATAACCAAGGGAAAGTAAAGTTGCAACATCAGCTCTCCTCTCTGCAACTAAATCGCTTCCTGTTATGCCTAAATCAACAACGCCGGCCTGAACCAGAACAGGAATGTCATCTGCTCTAACAAATATAAAGACTATATCGTAATTAGTGCATGTGGCATATAAGTTTCTACCTTGGGCTCTAAATTTAAATCCAGCCTTTTTGAGCAATTCAACTGTAGGCTCCATAAGTCTGCCCTTAGAAGGAATTGCAAACTTAATTCTCTCTGTCTCACTAAGATTCATTTTTACTCCTCCCTGCCTTTTCTACAAGGCCACTTACTCCAAATCTCCTCTGAAGTTCCTGTCTTATCTCTTCCAGTTCTATATTTTTATAACTTGCCATCACAAAGGTATGAAAGAGCAAATCGCATATCTCATATTTCAGGTGCTCCTTATCCTCAAGGAGAGCGGCCTCACAAACCTCTGCAGCCTCTTCAATAATTTTGCCACAAATCTTTTTTGTGCCACCATGCATTAGCTTTGCAGTATATGAACTTTCTGGTGAGCTACTCTTTCTCTCATTTAAAATATCAAAAAGCTTTTCAAAAATGTCTAATTTTAAATTTTCCATAAGAAACATCTAAAGAAAAGAGCTATTTTAGTCAAGATATAATAATAACACTTTTCTATAAAAAATTTGCAGAAACAGATTTCCTTAGCGTGGTCTATCCCACTTGGAGAGTATTGTATCAGGGTTAATATCTGCAATTGATTCAAATATATAATCAGGCTGGTATGGATATCTTGCAAGATCCATCATGGAAGTAACCCCAGAGAGCACAAGACAACAGGTCATGCCAGCCTCAAGACCACCAACAATATCAGTATCCATTCTATCACCAATCATAAAGGAATTTCTTGTATGAACCTTAAGCTTTTTCCTTGCCCAATACATCATTATGGGATTTGGTTTACCCAAAAAATATGCCCTGACACCTGTTACTCTCTCTATAGGTGCAACAAGAGCTCCGCATGCAGGAACAGGGCCTCGCGGAGTTGGGCCAGTAATATCAGGGTTTGTGGCAAGAAATTTAGCTCCCTCTTCAATCAAAAGAGTTGCCTCTGTGATTCTGCTGTAATCATACTCCTCTGTCTCACCAACTACAACATAATCAGGATTTGATGAGGTAAGTTTTATCCCTGCAGACTCAAGCTCTGTCTTTAAGCCTTTACCACCTATTACATAGGCGCTGGCCCCTGGTTTTTGATATTTTATAAAGCTTGCAGTTGCCATTGCGGAGGTATAAAAGTTATCCACTTCAACCTCAATCCCCATATCAAGGAGCTTTCTCCTGAGCTCTCCAGGAGTAAAGTATGAGTTATTTGTCAAAAATAAAAATCTATACCTGCCTTTTTTAAGCTTTTCAACAAACTCCTTTGCCCCAGGGATTAAAGTAAATCCCTTATTTATAACACCGTCCATATCTATAAAAAACGCCTTCTGATTGCTAAGATCATCAAAAAGATTAAGCCTCTCCCTTATCATCATCTACCTTTTTTTTTAACAAATTTTTCAGCATACTCTATAGCCTCAATAACTGAAGTTTTAGAGTATATATCCCTGAGACATGCTGGCTTTAAAAATGCACTTCCAGGTGGAATTATAGCAAGAAATGGAATAGAATTAGCTCCAAAGGACTTCAAAAGAACATCAGCCTCAGGATTATACAGTGTGATATCTGCAATCATAAAATCCACCTCAGGCATGGAAAGAAGTCTTGCAATCCTTTCATCCTGTAGAACAGTTTTTTCCACAAACTTGCAGTTTGGACACCAATCAGCAGTAAAAGAAACTACGGAAATTATTCCTTTATCTTTATTAGAGAGAAGTCTCTCAGTGGAAAAAGGAGTTTTTTCAAGAACCAATTCCTTTTTAACACCAATAATTTTAAAAGAAACAAAAAAGCCCCCTGCAAGAATTAAAATCAATAATATCTCAGATATAACCCTTGCCCTCCTGCTTTTATCAATGCCACCAAATTTGCCATATTGCCAGAAGGCAAGAGCAACAAAAAATAGAAACAAAATCAAATTCATTCTAAAAGAATTATCAGCAATCCAGATGAGATAAACAGAGGTCAACATAAGGAAAAAGCCCATTATCTCTTCAAAGACTACTGTCCACTGACCAGGTTTTGGGATATATCGAGTAAGAGTTGGATATGCTGTCAAAAAAACATAAGGCAACGCCATACCAAAACCTATGGCTATAAATACAGCAAATATCTCAAGAGGAGGCCTCTGAGAAGCCCAGGCAAGGGTTCCGCCAAGCAAAGGGCCACTGCATGGCGTTGCAAGCAAAGTTGCAATAACACCTTTTACAAAGGCATCTGGATATATATTTCTCTTTTGAGAAAAGAGTTTCCCTGCAAAGGAAGGGGCATTAATAATATAAACATTAAAAAGAGAAAGAGCAAGAGCAAAGACGAAGGCTGTCATAAATACAATAAAATACTTATTCTGAAATAATTCCCCCCATTTATATCCCCAAAAAGCAGCCAGGGATGCAAGACCAAGGAAGGATACAATTATTCCAGAAGAAAATAGCAAGCCCTGCATAAAAATTTTTTTTCTGCTTTTATGGGCATTTTCAACAAAAGCAAGGATTTTCAAGCTTACGACAGGTAAAACACAGGGCATGAAATTCAAAATAAAGCCTGCAATTATACCAAGCAATATTGCCTCTATCAATCCACGGATTCCCCTCTCAGGGCATACTGGCTGAAATTTAAACTCCCTGAGCTTTGCAATATTTGTTTCCTTCTCTACTATTTTTTTTGACTCAGGCTTTGATATAACAGGAACGCCTTCTCTTAAGGACAAAAACTCATCAAGGGCTTCCTTGGATGAAAATTCAGACTCCATAGATTTAGGCAAAAAATTAACAGATAGAGCTACATCTTTTTCAATAGGCAGACAGGCTCCATAGCCACACATAAGAGCCTTAAAATGAACCTTAGCAACTTTACCTGTACCCTTAAGATCCTTAGAGGGTATAAAAGCAACTCCAATGCGAACATTTCTCTTATATATATAAACATGGTCAGTATCCCCTGGAGAAAGATATTCCTTCCCCTCAGGATATCTAATTTCCAGATACTCAGTTTTAAAGGGCAAAAAAGGCACCAGCTCTGTAGGTGCACCAATACCAGGGCCCTTTGGATTTGCATATATGTAATATCCATCAGGTATAATTATATTCACAAAGAAAGCAGTTGCCTTCCCAGGGAAAGCCTTAATTTCTGAGGAATCAGGATATATCGCAATATCCTCCCCAAAGGCAAGCAAGGAGTAAAAAAGTATAGCAAAAAAGACAAAAAAGCCATATATTCTCTTATACATAGTCATTGACACCCACCATTATAATAAGAAAATGGAAAAAATAGGAATAGTCAATAAATAAAAATATTTGACCATTTATTAAATTTTATTAAAGTGATACCAATCACAATCTCTGAGAGGTTAGTTATGAATTTCACAGAACTTGTTACAAAAAGCAGAAGCTACAGAAGATTTTATGAGGAAAAAACCATTGATAGATCCATACTTGAGGAAATGGTAAATTGTGCACGCCTTATCCCCTCTGCGCAAAATCTTCAACCACTTAAATATCTTGTTGTTGATGGCAAAGAAAGGGAACTGGTATTTCAGACTCTGAAATGGGCTGGTTATCTCACAGAATGGGATGGGCCCTCTGAAGGGGAAAGACCTGCTGCATATATAGTGATTCTCTCTGATACAGAAATTTCAAAAAATGTTAAATGGGATCATGGCATTGCAGCTCAAACAATACTGCTATGCTCTATGAGCCATGGAATAGGAGGGTGCATAATAGGCTCTGTCAATAAAGCTCAACTTTCTGACAGCCTCTACATACCTGAAAGATACACTATTGAACTTGTTATAGCTCTGGGATATCCCAAAGAGAAGGTTGTCATAGATGAAATAAATGATGGAGATGATATACGCTATTACAGAGATAAGGACGAAACCCATCATGTCCCAAAGAGAAAACTTAAGGATGTTCTCTTTTTTCCGGAAAGCTTTAAATGACAGATGAATATTTCATGGACAGAGCCCTTGAACTTGCTGAGCTTGCCTTCAAAGAAGATGAGGTGCCTATTGGAGCAGTTGTAGTTCTCAAGGGAGAGATAATCGGAAGAGGACACAACTGCAATAGGCAGAGAAATGATCCAACAATGCACGCAGAGATTATAGCTATAAGGGAAGCTGCTTCCTTTTTAGGGAATGAAAGGCTCACGGAATGCGATCTCTTTGTCACAAAAGAACCCTGTGCAATGTGTTCAGGAGCGATAGTTCATTCAAGGATTAAGCGGCTTGTCATTGCCACTGAGGATATAAAATACGGTGCATGTGGGACTGTTCTTCAGGTCTGTGGGAATCCTCTCTTAAACCATAATCCACAGATTATATTTGGAGTTAAAAGAGAAGAGTCCCGGGAATTGTTACAAAAATTTTTTGCAAATAAAAGAATGAACAAAAAACAAGCGTAAAATTGTTATAGATTATCCTCTACATTTTCTCCCAGATAAAGTTTTTGATATTTCTCTTTTCTCTGTCAAAGACTATGCCTACCAGATATATGTCCCTGCCAC
>MWCI01000046.1 GCA_002069965.1 Spirochaetes bacterium ADurb.Bin218
AACTATATTTCCTCACATCCTCAAAAACCTTTTTTTAGAGAGATTTTTTTAGAAATCTCTCTGTAACTATATTTCGCTACATCATTTCAAAGTTATACTGCTCTTTATATCCGCAAATAAGAATATCTCTGCCGATAGAGGCTGTTGTTACATCATAAAGCAAAAGGGAGTCAGATATTTTTTCAACAGGAGCTCCACTAATTGGCGGAATTCCATTACCTGCCACTTTTGGTGCAATTATATACATAAACATATCAATAGCCCCTGCATTAAAAAATGTGCCGTTGATTCCAGAACCTCCCTCAAGCATTGCATGCATTACACCATGAGCTTTAAGCACCTCAAGTATAAAGTCCACTTCCTTACTTGGATCATCATATTCACCAACAACAAGCCTCTGCCTAAAATCAAAATTTTTGAGATTTGAATTTTTTGCAATCTTTTCATTATAGGATTTTTTTGATGTAATTACAACATAATTATCATCTCTAAAAAAATTACTTCCCTCTGGTATATAATCTGGCATGCCTATCAAAACTCTTAAAGGTTCAATATCAGGATCTGGCTTTGCCTTAAAAAGTTCCTCAAGAAAAAAATTATATCTCCCAGTGAGATTAATCCCCATATCAAATGGGAAAAAGGCCTCTTCAGAAAAATCCCCTGGTCTAACATTTAAGGATGGATTATCATTTAAAAATGTATTCTTGCCAACAATCACAGCATCAACCTTAGACCTGAGCTTGTGAACCAAGAGCCTTGAGCTATCAGAAGATATCCACCTTGAGTCTCCGCTGTTGGCTGCAATTTTACCATCCAGTGTCATGGCACATTTATTGATAATAAAGGGTTTACCTCTGAGAATATACTTTTTAAATCCACGGAGAAGATCTGCGGCCATTGGAAAGAATTTGTGCATAATCTCTACATTTACACCACAATCTAGCAATCTCTGAACTCCTCGTCCTGACACAAGAGGATTTGGATCAAGTAATGGAATATATACCTTCTTTATACCACTCTGGATTATGGCCTCAGTACATGGCGGGGTTTTCCCATAATGACTGCATGGTTCAAGGGAAACAAAAATCTCTGCACCATGCAAATCCTCTCCACGTGAAAGGGCATCTTTTATTGCCATTACCTCTGCATGGTTTCCACCATAATTCTGTGTGCCACCATTGCCTATAATTCTACCATTTTTAGTTATAACAGCCCCCACTGCTGGATTGGGTGAGGTTTTACCCATCCTTTCAAAGGCTATTGAGCATGCAAGGCGCATTATGCTGTCATTATCGAACATTTGACTTAATCCCAAAATTTATGTAAACATCATCAAGATCTCTTTCAAGAGATAATTCCTTCTCCATATTAAATAAAAGCCTCTGTTGCAAGGAATCATTATATTTTACGGTTTCTCTATAACCTCCGTAAATACTTCCTCCATAAAAAAAGAAGGTTGCAAGGCCACTTAATAGGGCAAGAGGTTCTAAACCATTCTGATGTGCACCAACTGTTATAGCACTTCCAAGGCCTATGATTGTCAAGGCAACAATTCCAGTTCCACTCTGGCCTGCATAAAAATATCCCATCCCTGGGATTATTCCCATTGCCGCACCAAATGCAGGTGATTTCTTTTCCAGAATAATCTTTGATGCAAAGCTATAGAGTTCCCTCTTTGACTCATCCTCTGTACCAATATTTGACTCACCCTTATAAAAATTTTCCACAATATCAATATAAATTTTTCTCCTGCGGAAGGCTTCAGCAAAAAATTCATCTCCCAGAGTAGAAGGCAAAAGCTTAGATGCAGCATAAGGATTATTACTCTTTAAATATGAATCAATGACATAAAGCCTCTGAGAATTTGAATCTGACGCCCAATTATACAATAAGATGTCCCGGTAATTCCCAGCTCTATAGCTTAAATAAAAAAATGTCACAAAGTACTTTTCTAATGTAAGCCAATTCGGATAATAGCTTTGCAGTCTATCAAGCTCTGTCTTTGCTCTTGCATATTCTCCATTATCAATTAGATAGGCAATAAAAGTAGAAAGTTTTTGTGGAGTAAAATCCTCAGGAATTTGTTCCCCGGCAAAGAGCTCTAAAGAAAGTATGAATATAAAGGACAGGGCAAGGGCTATTTTTTTCACGATAAAAAATCATTCTCTAATATTTTAAGGGGTGCAATGGCACCCCAAAATTTATTTCTTATTGGCTCTCCATATATCCCACCAATAGACAACAGGTGAGGCAATAAATATTGAAGAATAAGTTCCTATTACAAGTCCAAAGAGCAATACAGTTGCAAAATTATGCAAAACCTCTCCACCAAGGAAAAACAAAGCAAAAACAGCAAAGAGAGTAGTCAAGGCAGTTATTATTGTTCTCGACAGAGTCTGAGTTATTGCCTTATTGACAACCTCAGAAAATATTAGCTTGCCCTTAAGTTCATTAGTTTCCCTTATTCTGTCAAAAACAACAATTGTGTCATTAACAGAATATCCATAAAGCGTGAGCAACGCAGCTATCACAGGAATATCAATCTCTATGCCCATAGCACCACAAAAACCAACTGACAATATAACATCATGCAAAAGAGCAGTCATAGCTCCCACTGAATACTTAAACTCAAACCTGAAAGCAAGATAAAGGGTCATCATTATCACAGCCATTATGGCAAGCTTCCATGCTGACTTTTTAAGGTAATCCCCTATTGCAGGACCAACACTCTCTTCACTTTCAATCTTTGCAGTTGGAAATTTCTCAAAAAGCCTGCTTTTAAGCATATCAAATTTACTTGATGTAGTAGAGCCAGCAACAGACTCAGCAGCGCTGGCAAGCTTTGTAGATACAATATACTCATTCTTTTCTGGCTCACCTATCTGCTGGACCACAGGATTAAAATCAGATAGAGCCTGACGAATTGTGGCCTCATTGATATTCTTATCATCAAACTTAACGATTAGCTTATATCCACCGACAAAATCGATACCGTAATTAAGACCTCCCTTTGTGGCAGATATAGCAATAAATATAATCATAAGGCAAATAGAAAAGGCAATTGCCGCAAATCTATATTTTATAAAATCTATACTCTTTTCCAAAACATTCTCCTTAAATCATATATGCAATTTCTTAATTTTCTTGTTAAGAGAAATGATTTCATAAACAAACCTTGTTATATACAATGCCACAAACATACTTGAAAGTATACCAATAAAAAGCGTAACAGCAAATCCCTTTATTGGTCCTGTTCCAAATTGGAACAATATGAAAGCAGCAAGTATTGTTGTCAGGTTTGAGTCAAATATTGTCCAGAAGGCACGGTCAAAACCAGCGATTATGGACATACGGACAGATTTCCCTTTTTTTATCTCCTCTTTTATGCGCTCATATATAATTACGTTAGCATCAACAGCCATACCCATGGTGAGGAGAAAACCAGCAATACCTGGCAGAGTTAGAGTAAAGCCAAGGAGTGATAAGGTTGCTACCATAAATATAAAGTTAAGAGCCAGACCTATACTCGCAATGACTCCCCCAACTTTATAATAAGCTATCATAAATAGGGTTATCACAATTATACCAACTATAAAGGCTTTAATCCCTGCCTCTATGGAATCCTGCCCAAGAGATGGGCCCACAGTTCTTTCTTCTATAATTTTTAGATCTACAGGCAGTGCACCTTCTTTGATTATCCTTGCAAGAGTTTTTGCCTCCTCATAAGTAAATCCACCACTTATGTTACCACTCCCTGAGGCTATTGTCTCTTTTATATTGGGAGCATTCCTGACTTTGTTATCAAGAACAATCGCAAGTTTTCTACCATGATTTTTTTCAGATGTTGCCTCTGCAAACTTGGCAGCACCTTCTGCTGTGGTTTTAAACAAAACAACTACCTGGCCATACTCATCTCTGTCAACCGTTGCTTCCTGAATATCTGTTCCAAGGAGAGAGACCTCTTTTTGTAAAACTATAGGCCTTTCAGGAATAATTGCCCCTGTAGTTTCATCTTTTTTATAAAAAAATAAAGTTTCAAGGTTATCAGGGAGATTTATAGCCTTAGATATCTCCTCTGCAATTGCCTTAATCTCATCATAATTTTCCGGTAGCTTTTTGTCTTTATAGTTCTGCTTAAACCAGTTATCTGCCAGTGCGCTATATTTGTCATCCACAAGTCTATATTCAAGACTTCCTGTAGTTCCTATGGCCTTTTTGACGCCTGAGGGATCCTTTACCCCAGGAAGCTGAATTTCTATAGCCTCATATCCCCTTGGCCTAATAGATGGCTCAGAAACTCCAAACTTATCTATCCTGTTTCTGAGAAGTTCAAGAGCCTGTTGTGCAATTTCACTCTTATCCTTTTCTGTCAGTTCCCTTCCCAATTTTTTTTGTATGCCTTCAAAATCAGCCTGCAAAACAAGGTGCATACCTCCCTGCAAATCCAGACCCAGGTTTATCTTCTTGGCAAGAAACACCTTCTCAACCCAATGTTTGAGTAGTTTTGCATCAACAACCCCTTGATATGTCCTTATTTCATTCATGATTGCATCTGTTATATTCCTTCCAGAAACAATCATTATCCTGTCATTGACAGTAATTTCATAATCAGATGATGAAAATCTATTCTTTACAGCTTCAAAATTCTCTTCCACTGCCTGAGGAGAAAATTTTATTTCTATTTGTTTTGTCCCCACAGTTGGGAGAATCAAAAGCACAGAAAATACAATCAAAGATATTATAAAAATGAGTTTATATACCATTCCCTTAGTCATTTAAATCCCCTGACACAATTATTTCCTGAAGCTCTTCATAACGCTACCTGATGATTTCCTTGAATAGCTGCGAGACCTTTTCTTATACAGAATAAAAATAATAAATATAAGCAATAAAGCTGTTACCTTGGCTAAGGTTTTCAAAGAATCCTTGCTCAGGCCAAAAATTTTTAAAGATGAATCGCTTGTCTCAGCAGCCACTGGCTCACTTTGAGGCATGTCAACCATTAAGGCTGACTTTTCTTCAAGTTTAATCTCAGGAATTCTCTTATATTTAAAATTGCCCTCATTAATGGTAAACAAAAAATCCTCCTGAACATGAGTATCTACTGCAGGAGTTTCTTCCTCTTTGGCAATAGAGACCTTTACAACATCTTTTGCTTTCTGAGTCTCCAGAGGCTCTTTGCTTACCTTTTTTGCAGTTTCCTTCTGTTCTACAATTTTTTCTACAGATTGATTAGTATTTGAATCAACTGCTGTTTTCTCAGTAACTTTATTTTGTTCTAAGGAAACATCTTTATTTTCTTTTATAGCTGAATCAACAGTGACAGCCTCTTCTTGTGAAAAGGCAAAAGAAACTGCAAAGGCAATAATAAAAATAAAAAATATTTGATAAAGCTTCATAAGTTTTTCTTCTTAATAGATAGTTTAGTTATTTAAGAAACTTTAGCCTGAATCGAATTTTTAACAAAATCGATATTGGTATTATTTGCAACTTTGAGAGTAACCACATCCTCTTTTACATCAACCACCACTCCATACATCCCACCAGCGGTGATCACCTTATCTCCCTTACGGAGACTGTTTATCATTTCAACCCTCTGCTTTTCCTTTTTTTGCTGAGGTCGTATGAGCAGAAAGTAAAAAATAAGTATCATCAGTATAATAGGAACAAGAGATACCCATCCGCCACCAGTTGCAGCACCCTGTCCCTGTGCATAGGCTAATCCATACATAAATTACATCCTTTAGATATTAAAATTTATTTAAAAAATCCAATTTTCTTTAAAAAATATACATAACCACTAAAATATAAAAGCTGAGAGTATGTCAACTGTTTAATTAGCAATTAAACTAATTGTCCTGCAAAATTATAACAGGTGTCCCAAGACTGATATACTTATCAAGCTTAACAACATCGCTGTTATACATTCTTATACATCCACTTGAACAAAGGTGACCAATTGAAGCCTCATCGTTATTCCCATGAATAGCTATTCCATAGCCTATAGAAGCTACCTTGCCATTTACAATTGGAATCTGACCAAGGTTTAGAGCCTTATCATAGCGTTTTTTATCCTCTTCATTTGGATAATTTATACCAAAATATCTGGGTCCATAGGCATTATCTCCCAGATCCTCATCGCTTTTGCCAAATTTTGTATAGCCCTGGGCTTTGCTGAAAAAATGTTCATTCATGCTTTTAAGTTTCTGATAGGAAGAACTAAATTTATCTGCATCCATACTCAGGATCTCATTTACCTCATACAGACCTGAAGGAGTTCTATTATCACCTTCATAGAGTTTTGGTCCCATATCAGGATTACTACCATAACCCACTTTGAAACAGGCTACAACACCTTTATTCCTTTCATAGACCTCAAGGGCAAATCTCTTCTTAGAGATCAAAATAACATACTTCCCATCATAATTTTTAAAAATATCAGAAACCACTTTTTCCTCTTTTGAGCAAGAAAAAACAAAAAGAAAAATTAAACAAAATAAAAATCTTCTCATATTTACAAAAATCACTTCCTTATTGAAAGGTATGAGCATCAGTAATGAATATCTCCTATGGAAAACTGGAAATTATATCCACTTATAGTTTTAAACCCATCATCATAGATCATCTTTTTCCCAAACCAGAAACGCAATGGCATCATTGGAACCTGAATCTTAATCCCAAATCCATAGGAATAAATAAAATAAGGCATTAAATCCCCTTTAGTTATATCATCTATTCTCCTTAATTTACCACTTGCCAGATCCTCTGCTACATACTGTTTGTAATCTTCATTGTTAAGTTGCTTTTCCCAATATTTATCACTCCACAGAGAACCAGCATCAAAGAAAGCAGTTAACCATAGCATCTGCGGATGAAGTGGAATTCTATATTCAGCACCATAAAGTATTCTATGATACAGTCCAACATATCGCCATGACTGAGGTAAAGATGAATCAAGATATTCCCATCCACGAACAGTTTCAGGGCCTCCTATATCAAGTCTATCCTCTGACTCAAGCCACTCATTTGTTGTATAATCTTTATGCCTCTTGGTCCACGATTCACCCAGAGGAGGCTTTATAAAATCAGCACTCGCTCTAAGCTCAATTACAGTAGGATGAGTTTTGAGAAAAGGAATATGGAAAGGAGAATAATATACATATAACTCAGGAGAATACTGCAAATAATGGTCATCTCCTCTAAACAAATAGCCTCCTGTCACAGCAACAGAAAGTCCAGCTCTCCATCCCTTTGTAGGATTCATATAATTATCCTTTGAGTCACGGTAAACATAAAACTTCATAGTCCTCTTACTCTGTTTACCCTTATCCACAAGCAAAAATACCTCATCTGTGCTATTACCAGAGGCATCAAAATAACTCTTAAAGGTATGGATCCATGTGGCTCCTGTAACCCAGTAATACCAGAATCTATAGCTTAAGCCCAGAGAATAACCAAGACCCTGTTTTTTATACTTAGCCTTTTCATCAGAATCAGCAAATATAGAGCTTGTCTCGTATTGATAAATGTAGTAAAAAATAGAGCTGTTAAAACCTATAGGATAATCCATGAGCCATCTTTCCTGAAAACTCAAAGTTACAGAGGTCTTTTTAGGGCCATACTCAAACTTTACACCAACTGTTTGTCCATTGCCAAGAAAGTTATTTTCCCTTACGTCTGCAAAAATAGAAAAGCCAGTATTTGAGCCATAGCCCCCACCAAGGGATATTGTGCCAGAGGGCTGCTCTTCTACATTTATTATGAGGTTCATGAAGCCATCCTTAGTCCCTGGCTTTACATCAAAATCAACCTGTTTAAAATATCCTAAGTTGTAAACCCTCTCTCGGGAAACCTGCATCTTTTCTGCATCAAATAGCTCTCCCTCTTTTATGACAAGCTCACGCCTTATTACCTTATCCTTTGTCTTCTGATTGCCCTTTATTATAATCTGCTCAATATAGGCTTTGCTACCTTCACTTATCATAAAATCAACTTTGACAAATTTTCTCTTTTCTTTTACACCATCTATCTCCACTTCTCGCTCTGTTACTGTTCTTTGAGGGACCACCCTTGAAAAGATGTAACCCTTTGAAGCATAAAGAAAGCTTATGGAGTTTCTATCATTTTGAAATTTTGTATTATCAAAGATCTCTCCCTTTTCTTTAAGCTGAAAGTCCTCTTTTAGCTTTTCTATTTCTTCCTGAGACAACACATTGCTCTTGCCATTCTCAAAATTTATTGTATACTCACCATCAAAGTAATACCTATCTCCCTCATAGAGCTTGAGCATTATAAAAACGCATCTCTCTTTCTTTGAGTTTGGATCAACCCACTGAAAATCAACCTTTTCATCAACTATCTGTGCATCTATATACCCTTCCTGCTGGTAGTATCCTATAATCTTTCTCTTATCCTCTTCATAGACCTCTCTCTTAAAAGAGCCATCATTAAAAAGAGAATCCTCTTTTGTTTCCATAAGGGAACGTATTTCCTTTGTATATATTTTTGATGCACCAAGAATAGCGATCTTTCTTACTTTTATTTCATCCCCTTCATCTATTATTATCTCAATATTGACTCGATTTTTCTTCTTATCGCTGTCTGTTATTTTATATTTAATATAGGCATTAAATAATCCTTCTTTATCATACTTCTCTTTTAGTCTTTTTATGCTTTCTTCTAAAAAATCCTTTCTGTATACATCACCCTCTTTTATCTTTACAGCCTCTATTAGTTCACTTTCAATTAGCTTATCCTGACCCTTAAATATTACTTTCTCTACAATTGGTCTTTCCTCAAATATAAAGCGGACTTTAACCCCCTCTCCTTCATCATCTATCTCAACCTTAACATTATCAAAATATCCAAGGGCAAAAAGATTTTTTATATCCTCTCTCACCTCAACAGACTTTAGGGGATAACCCTCTGTTGTAAGCATAACCTCAAGAATGTCCTCTTCATCGAAATTCTGAAGGCCTTCTAAGATAATGCGTTTTACTATTCTATTCTCATATTTAGAAGGCTCCGACATGAGATGATTATATACCCCAGCGATAGAGAGCACAACAAACAAAGCTATTCCAATAAACAATAAACTCTTTTTTATCTGCATTACAATTCCACTATTTCAATCTAAAATATCATTGCAACAACCGGCAAATAACCGTGATTTAAACCCTTATATATTATCATTAACTATGTCAACAAAAATGATTTATTGTTACTATCTTAAATCATAATTCTAAGGCCTCCAAAAAACTGAACGCCAGGCTCTGGATAACCATCCCTTAAATAATATTTTTCATCATAGATATTGCTCACCCTTGCATATAAATAAAAAGACTTATGAAGCTTCACATTGAAATCAAGATTGCCCACAACAAAAGAATTAAGAGTTTTATCAGAGTAGGGTTCTATATAAACCTCGTCGTGATATATGTTTTCCCAATTTATTTCAAAAAGAGTTCCAACATATCCAAGTGTCAAATAAAAGGAATTTTCTGGTCTATAGGTAATTCTGATATCGCTATCTTTTGCAAAATATTTATAATAATCATATTTGAAGTCAACGGAAAAGGGATTTCCTGCTATATACAGAGTAGAGTAAAGCTCTGCTCTTGACTTTGCGAAGGAAGCCTCCACTGGTTCCAGAGCTATAACATTTTCCGGCATGGCATAGTAGTTATAAAAATTATTGCTCTTTTCAAAAACTCCAGAAATCTTGAACCTAAAATTTCTTAAGGCCAATATATCTTCTGCACCAGCTTCATATCGCAAAAAAAGCTCCCCTCTTAATTCAGAGTGATTGACAGTTGCAGAGGGTAGATCATAAGAAAGATATATATATTTTTTATTAAATATCTCTTCATCAGGCTTATAAGGGACAAGTTTATATTCATGTAATACTTCAATGGAAACATTCCTTATATTTATAGAAGAGACACTACCCTTAAAGTAAAAATAATCTGTTCCATCACTATGCCACGAAACAACAGGGGCAAGTGTTAACATTGAATATTCTGTGACCTTAAAACTACCAAAGACTTCGCAGGAGGCAAACCTATCATCTTTATAAGGTCTTTGATATCTATTCTGTAAAGTATCTATTTTAAAGCCAGCCTTATTTGAGGCTGACCACACATATTCAAGAGCAATTATACCTTTCTCTGAATAAAATGTATCATCAACCTCTTTTGAATTAACTACTGAGTCTCTGCTTTCGAGATTGTGGTCAAAGCGAGCAAAGCTAAAATCAAAATCCCATCTCGCAGGAGTTGGCTTAAATTCGTTTTTTACACGGAATTTAATAAGGTCTTTATCTTCCCTGCTATAAAAGGGATTATCAAACATACCATAAGAACTGTTTGATATTTCAAACTCTGGTATCATCTTCCAATAATCAGAAAGAGTTACCTCACCATTGAACCCAGTTTCATTTATTATAAAGCTTGAGTTCTTGTGATCCGCAAAATCGTTTGTATAAGCGACATTTGAATTCAGCTGATAAGCAAAATTAGGCAAACCATGAGTCAAAAGCAAAGAGTAAAAAGAGTCACCATTGACACCAGCAAGCATTCTTCCATCAAAATTAATAGCATTTTCATCCTGAGCCCAAAGAGAATAGCTCAAGATAAAAATAAGCAATATTGCAAAAAAAAACCTTTTCTTTATCTCTTTCATATCTGTTATCAAAAAACTTGACGGAGCAATTGCTCCGTCAAATTCAAAAATTGCAATTTATTTATAACTATCCTTTTAAGAGAGAAAACTTATCTGTTGATTCCCATCTAAAGCCCTCATTTTCCCTGCCAAAGTGCCCATAGGCTGCAGTGGCCTTAAACTGAGGTCTTTTCAAATCAAGGGTTTTTATTATACCAGCAGGCCTCATGTCAAATACAGCCTTAACCCTCTTTTCTATCTCTGGCTCAGGTAAAGTTCCAGTGCCAAAGGTGTCCACCATAACAGAAACAGGATCAGCCACACCTATGGCATAGGCAAGCTGAACCTCACATTTATAAGCAAGGCCTGCAGCAACAATATTCTTTGCAATATATCGCCCCATGTATGCAGCAGATCTGTCAACCTTGGATGAGTCCTTTCCAGAAAAAGCTCCTCCGCCGTGACGTCCCATACCACCATAGGTATCAACGATTATCTTTCTGCCAGTAAGCCCTGTGTCTCCATGAGGTCCACCTATAACAAAACGCCCTGTGGGATTGATAAAAAATTTGGTCTCTGCTGTTAGCATATCTGGAGATATGACTTTCTTAATAACAGTTTCAATTACAGCTTCTCTTATATCTTCGTAGCTGACCTCTGGTGTATGTTGAGTTGATATTACCACTGTATCTATATATTTAGGTTTCCCATTTTCATATTTAACTGTCACCTGGGACTTAGCATCAGGTCTAAAGAACTTAACCTCACCACTTTTACGCACAATAGAAAGTCTCTTAACTAACTTATGGGCAAGAAGTATAGGCATAGGCATAAGCTCTTCTGTTTCTGCAACAGCAAAACCAAACATCATACCCTGATCACCCGCACCTTGCTCTTTAAAAAGGCCTTCCCCTTCTGTTACCCCTGCAGATATATCCTGTGACTGTGAATGAACATAAACCTCAACAACACAATTTTTATAATCAAATCCTATTTCAGGATCATCATATCCTATCTCTTTAACAACATCGCGGGCTATTTTTTCATAGTCCACTATTGTATTTGAAGTAACCTCTCCTGCAAGAATTATCCTATTGGTTGTAACCAAGGTCTCCATAGCCACTCTGGAGTCCTTATCTCCTGCAAGATGAGCATCCAAAATTGCATCTGATATCTGATCCGCTATCTTATCAGGATGGCCCTCAGAAACAGACTCTGAGGTAAAAATAAAATCACTTTGTGGCATTCAAAGCCTCCTGTCTATCTATAAAACTTTCGAAATTTTTTATTTATCTTTTTTATCTGCCCCATTTTCAGAAGTCTGATCCTGTTTTTGAATCATCCCTGATTCCGCAGGTTCAGAACTTAAGATCTTTGACTTAAGGGATGAAGCTCTTTTTGACTCAAGAATAGCAAGAGTGAGAGAGCCCACCATAAAAAGTATAACCATCCATGCTGTAATTTTTGTAATAATATCGGCTGTGGAAGAGCCAAAAGTGGACTGGCCTGCTCCTCCAAGAATACCCATTCCTGCACCTTTATCTGCCTGTAAAAGAATAACAAGTATTAAAAGAATGCAAAGTATTACAAACAATACACTAAGAACTGATGTCAATACACCCATTTTATCCTCTTAAATTTATATTTTCCTTATTTTAGATTTTCCAAAAAAGAATTTGCTGCTTTATTTTAGATAAAGATAGCCCTATCCCTTTCTGTCAAGGAATAACTCCCTCAGGCTTTTGAAAAATCAATAAAAAAATATAAAAATTATCAGTATTTATTCCTTAACTTATTTTAAAATAAAAATACTCTATTATCCCCGCTGCCAAAGACTTCGGGGATAATATTTTCTTAATTTTACACTAAAAATTCTATTTAGGAATAATTACTGAAAAATTATACATTTATGATCTTGAGAAAAGAAGCTCCATCAAGGCTTGCTCCTCCAACCAAGACCCCATCAATGTTTTCCATTGAATATAAACCCTCTATATTATCAGGTTTAACAGATCCTCCATAGAGGATTGGAAGAGCATTTGCTACATTTTCTCCAAAAAGCTCAGAGATATATTTTCTTATTGTCACATGAGCTTCCTCGGCAATTTCAGGAGTTGCAACCTTGCCTGTCCCAATTGCCCATACTGGCTCATAGGCTATGGAAATATTTTTCATATCCTCTGTGCGCAACCCTTCAAAAGCCCCCTTTACCTGTGACTCCAAAACAATATTGGTTTTACCAGATTCTCTCTCTTCCAGGAGTTCTCCTACACAGACCATAGGTTGCAATCCATAGGTCAATGCTGCTTTTATCTTTTTATTAATAAGAGCATCTGTCTCATGAAAAATATGCCTTCGCTCTGAATGACCAAGGAGAACAAAGGCAGCACCGCAATCCTTTATCATCACAGGAGAGATCTCCCCAGTGAATGCTCCTTCCTTTTCATAATACATATTCTGAGCTCCAACCCTTAGAGCACTGCCCTTGCATGTATCAGCGACTACCTTCAAAGCAGTAAAAGGAGGGAATACAACATATTCCCTCCCTTCTTTGATTTTAATTCCAGAGATAAGCTCCTGCGCAAGATTTACAGCCTCCGAGCAAGTCTTGAACATCTTCCAGTTGCCTGCAAAAATTTCTTTTCTCTTCATACAAACTCCACAATACTTTAACTTATCACTCAATTTCTTTTATTTTGAAATATAAAGGGCAAGGTCAATACATCTCAAGGAGTAGCCCCATTCATTATCATACCAGCTTAAGACCTTAAGAAGATTTCCACCTGTCACCTTGGTAAGAGCTGCATCAAAAATTGAAGAGTGGCTATTACCAGTAAAATCAACCGAAACGAGTTCATCCTCGCAATACTGCAATATGCCCTTAAGGTAAGTCTCTGAAGCCTCTTTAACAGCAGCATTTACCTCTTCAACCGTTACATCTCTTTTAAGAGTGCATGTCAAATCAACAATGGATACATCTGGAGTGGGAACTCTTATTGCTCCTCCATCAAGTTTACCCTTAAGCTCAGGAATTACAAGTGCAACAGCCTTTGCGGCTCCAGTTGTAGTTGGGATCATAGACATAGCAGCAGCTCTTGCCCTGCGCAAATCTGAATGAGGTGCATCAAGGACTCTCTGATCGTTTGTGTATGAGTGAATTGTGGTCATTAAGCCCTTTTCTATGCCAAACTTATCATTTATGACCTTTGCAAGAGGAGCAAGACAGTTTGTTGTACATGAGGCGTTTGATATTATCCTGTGGTTTGCCTTATCAAACATCCCTTCATTTACTCCCATTACTATTGTAATGTCTTCTTTCTTAGCTGGAGCTGTAATTATTACTCTGCCAGCTCCTGCCTTGATATGAGCCTCTGCCTTGTCCCTATCTGTATATTTTCCTGTAGATTCAATGACAACATCAATACCCTCTTCTTTCCATGGAAGAAGTGATGCATCCTTTTCTGCATGGACCTTTATTCTCTTGCCATTTATTATAACAGAGCTTTCATCATAAGAAACCTCTCCGTCAAAAATACCAAAAATCGAATCATACTTGAAGAGATGAGCAAGAGTTTTTGCATCAGTGAGATCATTTATACTGACAACCTCTATATTGCCATATTTATCAGGATTTGTAAAAATACCCCTGACAACATTCCTGCCAATTCTCCCAAAGCCATTAATTGCAATTTTAACACTCATATTCTCCTCCGCTTTTTTATTTTTTATTTTTAAATAGCCTTATATGGCTAATAACCCTTTGTATAAATATATAAAAAAACTCCAGTATTATTTCAAAAAAAATTTTATATCAACAATGACGTTTCTTTTCAATGTCTATATATTTAACACCTGTAACTGGATCTATAAGAGAAGGGTCCAGTTCAACTAAGTGTTTAATAATAAAGTCTCTGTTTTTTATTTCACGATGAGGTATCTCCAACAGATCATCTTTGTAAATAATGGAATCATAAAGCAAAATATCAAGATCTATCTCCCTTGGCCCCTTAGGAAATCTCTTTATTCTGCCAAGTTGTTCCTCTATACTCTTTAAGGAACTCAAAAGCTCAGCAGGAGCAAGATCTGTTTCTATGATTATAATCTGATTTAAAAAACAAGGCTGTTCTATGAAGTCAACAGGTAAAGTCTCTTCAACTGAACTCATGGCTACAATCTCTCCAACATATTTTCCAATCAGTGCCACAGCCTTTTTTAGATAATATTGTCTATCTCCAATATTACTGCCGAGTCCTATAAAAGCACGGCTCATCAACTCTTCTCCCTGAAATCCTCTCCGCTAAGTTCCATAATCCTGCACATCTCTCTTATTCGAGATAAAATGCGACCCTCTGAAAGTTCTTTCAAAGACTTTTCTGGATTATTATTTGATGTAATTATTGTAAACTTCTCCCCTTCGTATCTTGCATCAATGAGATTATATAGAGTTTCCTGCTCCCATGGTGAATCCCTCTGGACACCGAAATCATCAATCACTAGAATATCAACCGTTGCCAGTTCCTTTTCTATGAGACCTGATTGCCCATATCTCTCTGAGCCTTCTATAAAGGTTGATCTGAGAAGATTAAAAAAGTTTCTTGAAATCTTAATAAATTTACCCTTTACAGCATGATGAAGCACAAGCTCTGTAAGTATAATCGATGACAGCAAAGTCTTCCCTGTCCCTGGATTGCCCCACAAATAAAGTCCCTTATTGACATCTGGAAATTTTCTTATTATATCATAAGCTGCGTTTTTAGCCTCTTTTGCAAGATTATTTACCACCTTGAAATCATTTATTGTCTTCCACTTAAACTTGCGACTTTCTATGCCACAATTACTATAAATCTCCAGAGCGCGATCTATTTTCATCCTTGTGTCCCTGCAAAAACAGGGTAGTATATTCTCACCATCGCTATAATAATAGGGCTCTTCTCCTCCACATTTACATTGAGGGATAACACATTTTGGGCATGGGGACAGAGCATTTTCCCCTGTTATTTCAAAGGAGGGATTATATATTATCCCTGAATAATCACAATAGGAACAAAATTTGCCTTTTTCTTTTTTTTCCATATATAATTTCTATCAAAATCAATTTGTTTTTTATACTTTTCTCTATTTATTAATTGTCAAGATAATTAGTATATTTTATTTTATAAAAGAAAAACTATAAATTTTTTTAAAGAAAAAGTCGATTATTAAACAAAACCAGCGAGTATTTGCTCAAAGGTAATATTTGCTTTCAGAATTAGTTTTTATTTACGAGGTTATATATGAAATCTAACTCATCACTCAGAAAAATAGCAGTAATTATAAGTAGCTTTTTACTGACTTTTGCCTTTGTTACCACTGCTACAAGTCAGCAAAACGACCAGACCGAGGCCAATAAACAGCAAAGTGAGACTAAAAAAGAGCCCATTAATCCCAATGCTGATGTAAAGGACGGTTGGCGAATAAGCGATTACAAACCATATATCTCTTCTTTAAAGGATCTGGAAACCCTGAGTCAGGAATATTCTGAATTCCTTCTTAAAAGAGCTATTGATGAATACGCCAAAGGACTTGATACTCTTGATGATATGGAAACAGAGGTCACAAGATTAAAAGAAAATTATAAAAACAAAAAATATCTCAATGAAAAGTGGTACTGGCAAGAAGTTGACCGAAAAAATGCTCAGGATCGCTATATTAACAGACTGAGAATAGAAGCAAAAACAAAAGCTGTCACGTATTTTACAAAGGCTATAAATACCCTTGATGAAATACGTTCAAATGAGCTTATGAATAATGAAAAATATCTTACATTTAAATCAAGACTCTTTAGAATCTATGTATCCACTCAATATGACATAGGTAATTTCAAGCCATGTATACCTATTCTTGAAAGATACGTAACTCTTACAGACGAAAATAGAAAAGATTTATGGGCTTATAAATACATGTCCAATTGCTATGCCTTTATGGAAACTCTTCTTGATAAAACTGGAAAGAGCTCTGAAGAAGATGTTGTTTATTATAAGAATAAAAAAAATCAGGCTCTTCTCAAGGCTGTTGAAATTCAATATGGCCTTGACTCTCCAGAATTCAAAGAGCTCCAGCTAATAGTTCAGCTTGACGAAAAGAAAAGCGAATCAATAAACGTAAATAAATAATAAACTTATACCCCCACCGCAGAGGCAGTGGGGGTAATAAATATCTTCTTGATTTTTTTGCCCCAGATTAAAACATATCACCATAGTAGATATAGTTATATAGGCTTATATCATCCTTTCCATATATTCTTTTTAGTTCTTCAATAGCCATAACATAAGCATCGTGATATGATCTACGGAGGGATATATATTTATAAAAACTTTCTAAAAAAGTCATGCTGCGGTTAAACTCAAGTAAAAAGTGAGTACCAATATAGACCTGAACCCCTGTTTTTAATATGGCGCAGGCAAGAGAATGTTTACTAAATAAATTGCCATAAGCAGATTGGCAAGCATTAACAAGAAGGCATTGAGGTGGTGAATCCAGAAAGACATCACAATCTTCTATTGAAAAAATAGAACCATCCATGCAAACCATTCCAGTAGAAGCCTCATCATCGCCATATACAGCATGTCCAAAAAATATAACTGTAGAATAATTAGAAAAATTCCCAAGAGCGATTGTCTCTTTAAGTTGCAAAGAGTTTTTAGCTTCCATAATATCTATTTTATTGGCTATTAATCTTGCCCTTAGCTCATCATAGCAAAATGGGATATTATCCATTGAGCCTATAATCATAATTGCATTTTTATTTTTTACTGTTCTTTCATGATCATGAAATTCTTTCGTTCTATGGAGCACTCTAAAAATTGGAGACTGTATAGCAATAAAATTCAAAACCAACTCCCAGGGTATAGCAATCAGCTCTTCATCAAGAATCAATTGAATCTCAGAAAAAGACTCATCTTTAAAAAACTTTTTGAGTTCCTTTGGCAGCAGCATTGAACTTATATATTTTACCAGCTGCTTTAGCTCTTTATCAATAACTGGCGAATTATTTATAATTGAGTTATTCAGAGATGAATATAAAGACTTAAAAGTATTACTTATGGATAGCTTATCACCTTCCTTAAGCCTCTGATATCCAAAACTATAAGATCTGCCATTATGATCCAGATAAAATGATATCTTAAATTGCTCTGCATCATAAGTCACACGCAATTTGCTTACAGTTTTTAATTCAGTAATAATCTTTTTTTTAGAATCAAGTATATATAAAATTTCACTCCCTGGCAAAGGTATGTCCCTCTCTATATAGCCTCTATGTGTATCTATATAGGCAATATCAATATTAGAAGAATGAGCTATAATTCCAATTTGTGTTGAGATTATTTTTTTGCCACCTGTGATATCACATACCACTGAAATATGATCATGTTTATATCGTTCAATTGTTTGTTGTATTATTGCGATATTATCGCTATGATTTATCCTATCCAATTTTATGAAATCACTTTCAATATGCAATTCATTCAAAAAAATTTTAATCTTAGAGACAAGGTTTTCTTTTTCATCTGTATAAAAAATCACACAATTCTCTGGCTGGATAGCTCTAATCATTAGAAGCGTTGGATTTATACTTGGAGCAAGTGTAGTCACCAATGTTTTATATGGAGGGAAATTGTTTTGTTTCTTAAAATCATTAAGCTGTTCATGAAGTGACTGTGAAACAGCTGGAAGAATTTCTTTAAGATAAAAAGAATTTTTTTCTGAGTCACTAAGAGCTTGCCACGTTTTTTGGAAATTTTTTATTTGTGCCATATAAAAAATATAGCACAAATATATGTCAATCTGTCAACCATATTTAAAATCAATCATCACTGCCTCACCCTGAGATTCTTAGGTGCACTGATGAAACGGATAACACTATTGGCATCAATAGCCTTTCCGCTTATTACCTTATCCTTTAAATTTGATCTTGATTCACTGCTATCCATTATTACTTTAATAATATCCCGATAGGAATAAGAAGGATTCAATGACATAAACATAGCCGCCACTCCTGCTACAATAGGTGCAGCCATTGAGGTCCCGGACATATAGGCGTATTCGCCTGTGAAAGATGAATCGGGATGAAGAATTTTTATATTTCTAATTGCAACCCCTACTCTATTGTGTGAAGAAACAATGTTGGAAAATCTTTCAAATATGACAGTGCATTTCTTGCCAGCGCAGCCATTAAGGGGAATCATAAATGGATAGTATTGCCTGTCAATACTATCGCTATATGAACTGCATAGTTCAAGTATTTTTATTTTATTTCCAGAAGCAAGTGGATTTTCATCTGTGGAGTAATAGACAGTAACCTTATCATTTTCATTATAGATGACTAATAAATGCTTCAAAATACAGATAGGGATTTGAGCACCCGGAGAGATCAAAGGTTTTATATACAGATGTTGAAGGAATATAAGCCTTATGAATTTTACTATAACTAAAATCACTGGGATGAGTCAATGCCATAAAGCTTTGATCAAGAAAATTAGTTCCCCATGGATTTAAGGAGCCTTCCTCCTGTTTCCATCCTTCAATAGTATCATCTTCAATATATGCAATATAATTGCCAAAACAAGTAGAGAGAATATTGACCCCAGTGGCTGCAATGTCTACACTATTTTTCCCATAGTTTGAAAACCATGCAATATTATAGGATTGATCCAAAGCAGCAACACAGATGATATTATCATCTTTGAACTCACATGGATAGAATGAAGAAAAATCCAGATTTGTGCTATAATTCCCTGCAGCAACAACCACAAGGACACCAGATTCTCTGGCTATTGATACTACCCGCGCAAATAGTGGATCATAAGAAGCTGTTCCAAGGCTCATATTTATTATATGTGCACCATTGTTTATGGCAAACAATATAGCATTGGCGATTGTATCACTATAGGCATAACCATCTCTATCAAAGACCTGCAAAGCCATAATCTTGACCCGAGGGCATATACCTGCAACTCCTATACCATTATTTACCTCACTTGCTATAATACCTGCCACATGAGTACCATGTCCATGATAATCCATTGGATCATCTGTATCAAATACAAAATCATATCCATGCTTTGGATAACCTGCTTTTGTCCCATCCCACATATTATCCTTAAGATCCTCGTGCATGTAATTTACACCTGTATCCACAACAGCCACTATTACTTTGCTGCAATCCTTGACTATCTTCCAGGCATTCTCAATATCAATATCAATATCACATCCAGCAACACCTGGATTATTTCTGTTATACCAAACATTCTCTAAATACTGACCAGTATTTTTTAAATACCACTGAGAAGAAAACCCAGGATCGTTTGAGGCTAAAGTATAAATATAATTTGGCTGTGCAAATTCTACCTGAGATTGGGAGGAGTAAGTTTTTACAGCATCATCCATTGATTTCCCATCATTAATCTTTACTGTCAAAATAGTTGAATTACCATAAGTCATTTCTCTGGCTATAGAATGACCTCGCCTGAGAAATGATGATTTTGTCATAGAACGATTAGGCTTTATGCCAATAATTATTTCATTACTTTTATATGCTGGATGATCGATATGATAATTAACAATAGCTCCATCCATTTTTACAGCTTTTCTACCTCCACCAACAAGAGGGGATATTATAATAGCAATAATTCCAGGGATAAAAATATAAAACATGATATATCTCTTAATGTGATTCATATTGGTCCCTCCTTAAAATATATTTTCATGAAAACAAATTGCCATATAGAGAAAATCCTATTCCTCATCTATATTTACACACACAACCTCTGATGGAGCCCCATAAGTTACTGTTCCATCTTCATCTTTAAAATAGCCTGCTACAGCAAAACACCATGTGCAGCCATTTTCAACATCAAGAGAAACAGTAGTGGGAGTTTCTTCACCACTTCTATAAGGAATGGTCTTACCACTAAAATCATCAAAATTAAAATTTTCTCGTTTGCTGCAAAACACGATATAACCACCACCCTCTCTGTTTACCAGAGGATCGCTTAAGGGATCCCATGAGACATGGACGGTTGAAGTGTTATCGGGCATGCAGGATGTAAGGGATAAAAAAACAGCTATAAAAAATAAACTTACAAAGAGTTGAAGCCTCATTCCCCATCCTCCTGTAATATCATTTATAGCTGTTAGATTTAAATACTGCAGAAAAAATAGGGAAAAATTTTTCTTGCTCAGGTTTGTATGATAAAATTTTATAGTCAGCTATTTAAAACATTAAAGTCAATTGTTCATCCAATTGTTTGTCAGGAAGAGGTTTTAAAGATGAAATAAGTTTTATCTTTTCAGATAAATTCTTCCGATTTATTATTATTGTCTCTTTATATTCATCTATTATTTTTCTGTTTAAATCAAATTTTGGATTATCTTTAGAAATCTCCTCATCATAGATCACTGCCCGTGGAATTAAATACTCCACAGCATATCCCATAGCAAGTCTTGAGCCACTATCATTTTTTTGCAAAGAGCCATTTTCATCTTTTGAATAACTTGCAGACAAAATTATGCAATCGCTAAACAAAGCCTGCAACCTATCTCTTTCCTGATATCTGCCATCACCCTCAAGCTTTGATTTTGCCTCTATATAATACTCACTTATAAGCAATCCACCTTTTTTAACTATTTCATCTGAAAGTTCTCGATTCTGACGTGGAACTATATCGTTTAAAGGAGATGGCAAAATAGCCACAGTCTTGCCTGCTGACGTTAAAGCTTGCTTGTGGGCTATGGAATCACAACCCAGGGCAAGACCACTGAGAATAATTGCGCCTTTTTTTACCAGTTCACTAACAACTTCCCTTTCAATATTCTCTATATCTCTGTCAGGGTTTCGCAACCCAATGACAGCCACAATATTGTTAGTGATATTTAAAAGACTTAGATCACCTCTGTAGAAAAGAAATACAGGTCTATCTCCTTGTTTCACAGTACCTCTAAGGGGTGGAAAATCTTTATCCCCAATGGCAACTACACCATCTGCAAATCCCTCCAGACTTTGTAATTTATTTAAGATCTCTGATTTTCTCATTAAAAAATTATCAAGTGTTATTGTCTCTGCTTTTTTAGAATATTTGCATAGCTTATGCACAATATCCTCAACCGTATCTCCGCCAGTAAAGCCTTTGACAATGGAGGCTCGGCCAATCCCCCTGAAGCTAATAGCTGTTAAAACGTTTATAGCATTATCTGTATATTTCATAGTATATCCTTATAATATTAATAAATGTCTATTTGCAACAGTTTTTGCAATTGCATAAAAGGTAACTGATTTTGCACCATTGCTCAGTAATGCCTCTATAGCATCCTCATCTATGTTTACAGTTTTTGTATATATATCATCTATTAGCAAAATATCCCTCCCTCTCACCTTTTCAGAAATATAACATGTAGACTTTGTTATACCTGGATAAGGCGAAGGGTAGTTGCTAAAATTAGTAGCATTCCTTCCAAGATGTGTGGTTTTAGTACTTGTATGTCTGATTATATATCTGGTTCCATCATAAAATCCTCTCATAGCATTTACAGCGTTACTTATTGTGGATAAAAAGAACAATTGATTTTCACTATAGCAATTATGATCCTTTGCTCGTGGGACCACACACACTGTCAATGGATAGATTTTAATTTCTTTTTGAATCGCTGGCAAATCTTTTACTATTATATCATACAATTTTGCTCGTGAATCCCTGAGTATCTGTGGAGCTTGATTTCTGTAATCATTTTTTAAATAGTTTAAAAAATCTGGATTACCTGACCTCCTAAAGCCAACATAATCCCCGTGATAAAAAGCACGAATATTGCAACTCAAATATTCATTTGCATTAATAGTAAAGCGCATCATAGATATCCCCATAAAATTATAGTAATATCATATTTTTCTTTGGTATGCCAGACCTTAAGGCCATAAGTAGCTCTTGTTTTTCATTTTCAAAAACAATTACCTTCTCTGGAGAAATGCTTAGGGAATTAATTGCATTGATATATTTGTTCTCTGTATCTGACTTAAAAAACTTATGGCTAAAGCTATCAGTTAAATTGTGATAATTCAAAGTAACAATTGCTCTCTCTTTTCGGGAGTTTGTAACTAAAACTGTTTTATTTTTCTTTGAGTATTTATTTAAAGCTCTGTAGGCAGTAATATTTAAACTTGTCTCACAGAGATACTCTTTATAAAACTCTTCTTTTAAAATGACGATTTTTTTGAACTCTCTTTCACTTAATCCTGGAATTATCCTTTTCAAAACATCGCGATTAAATCTTTCATTTTTATTATAAAATATGAGATCTCATTCATGGTTACTATTTGAATAGCTTTTTTATAGGCCTTATAATTTGCATAATCAGTATAAACCAATGTTCCATCAAGATCAAAAAATAGAACCTTATCTGCAGTTATAATCAGATCCAGATTATGAATAATCTTATTGCCACAATTTTGGGAAAAAGTAAAATAGGCTTTTTTCATTAAAATTTCACCTAAATTATATATTACATATATTTTAGATGATAGGGACCAGGATTTATCGGAATTTTTTGAATGAAAATTTGCTAATAATAAAAATTTTTCATAAAAGGTTACTTGCAAAACCTTTTATGAAAAACAGCTTAATTTTTGTTCAATCTTATCTTTAAAGCCTTACGTAAATCAAAGAGAAGCAAAATATTTTCATCACCTATAGCACGGAAAACGGCTGGCAAAGAGCCAGTAGTTAAAATCTCATGTTTAGTATTAGTGATTAGATGAACTTTTATTGATTTATCGCTATAGACAGCAACATCAAAAGCATCTTCTTTATATGAACACTTAATAGATATAATGCTATCATCAAAAGGATAATTAATCTCCACAACTGAATTATCTCCTGAGGACAGAACCGCAGCTTGCTGAGACATAACAAAGGCGGTGGAAAGGGGGATCAAGGAACCATTGCTGCAATTTATTTCAACATCCACAGTATTGCACTCATCTGCAATAGTGCTATCAGCAAAAACCTCAAAGTATGTTTTATATAGCTCCAGACAGCTATCACAAGTTGCAATATGCTCCAGCACATTATTGACAATATTTTCATCAGTTATAGTTCCATCAGCAACAGCCAACACTTTTTTTACAAGTTCATCACTACAGCAAGATAGTGCCGATGTTTTACCTCTGTCTATCATATTCATCTTTCCCTTACATAAAATCTCTTATGTTCCCATATCTTTTTATAATTTCACTTCGTATTATTCTTTGTATATAAACAATACGCTCTGAAATAGTAGCCTGAGAGCGCTTGCACATCTCTGCTACCTCTTTTTGTGTTTTATTATCAATAAAATATAGCTTAAAAATCAAATAATCAATTTTTTTTAAAGACGCAGCAATCTCAAAGATATCCCTATACAATTCATCTTTTATTATATCACCGAGGATATCTTCATTGATAGAAAGTTTTTCTTCTAAAGAAATACCCTCGGCATCTCCATTAGTGTCATATAAGGCAGACCGCTGATGTATACTGACATTGTTGTGAATCTTTCTTAAATAATTTTTTATCTCATTAAAAATTATGCTAAATAAATAGGTTTCAAACTTACACTCGCCACGAAAATTTGCTATCCCCCCTGAAAGAAGATTCACGCAAACATTCTGGAAAATATCTTCTTTTTCATCTTCTGTTAAATTAACGGACTTCTTTATACATATTGTATTAATAATTTTAAATATTAAAGAGATATTATCCAATAATATCTGGTTTATATTTTTATCACTACCTATCATAAATATACTCATTATAAAAAAATTTAAACTACAAAAATTCATAAGCAAAAAGCTCCAATTTAGTCAAATAAATTTTATATTTCTTTATACATGAGACGAATTCACAGATGGGTTTATAGAAGATTTTTTAGAATATTTATTGAGATATAAAAAGAGTAATTTTTGATTATAAAACAATAAAAGAGCTGAAAAATTAAATTCTCTCCCAGATAAAGTTTTTGATATTTCTCTTTTCTCTGTCAAAGACTATGCCTACCAGATATATGTCCCTGCCAC
>MWCI01000047.1 GCA_002069965.1 Spirochaetes bacterium ADurb.Bin218
CGCTGCTGCTTCTGCAATGGCATATATTAAATTGGAGTGCTCGTTTCTTTTGATGTTTATGAACTCAACAAGAGTCACTGTGTTGCTAACTATTACACCCGCAAGGCTAAAGAGCGCCAGCACGCTCATAAAGCACAGAACCTCCCCGTGAACAAATGTAGCAAAGATAACTCCAATTAGAGAGAATGGAATAGCAATCATTACAACCAGAGGGATAAGCAGAGATTTAAAAAAGGATGCAATTATTATGTAAATCACAACAAGTGCTATCTGGAAATAAACCCCCAGTTCTGCTAAGCTCTCGGAGGTTTCTTCTTGCTCTCCTCCATAGGAAACAAAATATCCGGGATAGCGCTTTTGTATATCAGCAAATTTTTGAGCGAGATCTGTGTTTACCTTTACAGAAGTTACTTTAGCTGTATCAATGTTTGCTTTCACCTGTATAACTCTTTTATAGTCAAGTCTGCTTATTTGAGAATATCCAGGCTGCTGGTGTCTGGAGGTAACCATACCAAGTGGTATGAGGCCGCCTTGATTATTAGAGATCATAACGTCATTGAGGCTTTTCATGTTTTTCCGTGCAGCTTCATTGAATCTAACTCTTATGGCTATTTCATCCTCGCCATCACGCACAGTTGTTGCCTTTGCACCTTCAAAGGATGCGTTAATGGCAGTTGCCACATCATAAACAGAAACCTTAGCCCGTGAGGCAAGCTCTTCGTTGACTTTATATCTAAATTCTAACTTTCCTGGCTCAAAGTCAGTTTTAATGTCATAAACGCCATCGATTGTTTTAAGGTAGTTTATGTATTCCTGGGCTATTTTATCTAAAGTAGCAAAGTCATCGCCACGGATCTCGACGTTTACAGGATCACCAACAGGAGGCCCATCTTCAAGCACTTTAACGTTAATTCTGTTTTCCTTTGAGATTAAACCTATGTTTTGAGCTTCCTGGAATTTATTCCTCAACTCGTTAGCTATTTCGTAAGCAGTTCTCTTTCTGTCTTTCTCTGGAGTTAAATAGACAAAGAGAGTTGATTTATGCGTTCCATCGCCCGGTTTTGGATCAAGGCCAAAGGGCACCTCCGTTCCGACACGAGAATAAAGATTTTCCAGTTCCTCTTTGGGAAGAGTGAGTATAATCTTTTCTATTTCTTTTATATCCCTCAAGTTTGCCTGAAGATTACGGCTGTTTGGAAGGTATGTTTTTATCTCAATTTGCTCCGATCCTCCACCTGGCATAAAGATAAAACCAACAACAGGGACAAGTGCCAGAGCAATGAGAAGCAGGATAAAGAGGATAGATACAGTGAGATACCTTCTTCTTAGAGCAAGACTCACCAGTTCCATATATTTTTTCTGGATCTTGCCAAAGAGACCTGATTCAAGCCTTTCATTATCGGAAAGTATTGAGTTTTCATCACAGGAGTTGTTGTGGCATTCCTTTGCAAATATGTTTAAGAATGCAGGCATAATGAATATTGCAATGATCCATGATGCAGTAAGGGAGATCATTACAACCATAGGAATAAATTTTATGAATTTCCCCATAAGGCCCGTAAGCATCATGAGTGGAGTAAAGGCAGCAGAGATACATAAAAAAGTAACAGTTACAGGCCACATTAGCTCAGCAGTTCCTTTGACGATTGCCTCTGTTTTACTGTAGCCCTTTTCCATGTATCTGTGAGCGTTTTCTGATATCACTATTCCAAAGTCAACAATCATACCAAGAACCATGATAAAGCCAAAGAGGCTCACCACGTTTAAAGTAACGCCAGAGACTTTAAGGCCAATGAATGCAACCATAAAGACAATGGGGATTGTTGCAGTTACAATTGAGGCCATTCTTATGCCCAGCATAACAAAGAGGATAAGTGCAAGGAGAATAAAACCAGAGATTGCATTTGTAATTACAGAGTCAATTGTGTCTCTGGTAAAGTCACTTGTGATATTAAAAATCTCAATGGATGCCATATCAGGATAAGGGTTATTGAAGTTCTTCATTGAGGCTAATATTCTATCTGTAAGCCTTATCTCGTCAGCACTTCGCTTTTTTAGCACCTTGAAAACTATGGATTTTTTACCATGGAATCTTTCAAGAACATCAGGTTCTTCAACTGTATCTTTAACTGTTGCAATATCCTTTATCCTTATTGTGTATCCAACGTCATTGGATTGGATTACAGTGTTTAAGATTTCATTTATGTTGTTATACTGTCCCTTTGTGCGAAGAATAAATTCATTATCGCCAATACGCAGTGGCCCACCAGGGTAATCGATGTTGCGAGTGCTTAAGGTGTTTATTACATTATTCATCCCGAGTCTATAGTGAGCAAGCTTTGCAGGGTCAACTTCAACTAAAAATTCTCTATCATAAAAGCCGTATTTTTCTACCTCAGCAACTCCATCAAAATCATAGAAGAAGTCCTCAAGCTTATCCCCAACAGCTCTTAAAACAGTAAAAGGGACCTCTTCATCTTTTGCAACTATTGAAGCATAAAAGATTTCTGTTTTATCGATTTTAATCTCTTCAACAACTGGTTTTTCTGCATTTGCTGGTAGATTTTCAACTAAATCAACAGCATCTTTAATGTCCTGCACAACCTGTTTTTTATCACCTGCCTTTTCATCAATGTAAACTGCAATCACAGATACATTTTCTATGTTATAAGATCTGACCTTGTCAATCCCATCAACCTCTCGGAGCTTTTTTTCAATTGGAATAGTAATAAGGCTTTCCAGTTCATCAGGAGACGCACCAGGATATATGGTCCTTATGCTTACCATGTCAAAGTTAACTTCAGGGTAGGCCTCTCTATTAATTGTGCTTATGGCAGATATTCCAAGAATAAATACAAGCACAATGATAAGCGAAACAACTAACTTTTCTTTGATGAGGTATTTAATTAAATTAAACATAACTATGCCTCTATGATTTTTTTATTTTTCTTTTGGAATATATTTTTCCACATCTATTTTATATGTCTCAAAGAGCTCATTTTTTGCCACTTCAAATTCAAGGAGAGAAGCATTATAGGCAACCAATAACTGTAACTCCTGTTCCTTTGTGCCGATAAGAGCATCCAGTGCCTCACGAACGCTTGCTGCTGTAAATCTACCTCGTCTAAGGTTTGCCAGCATTTTATTGTAATAAAGCTCAGCCTGTATTCTTGCCTCACGGGCCTTTGTGTAAAGCTCATAGGTTGTTTGAATATTTTCATATTTTGATGTAACATCATCTTTGACAATTCTTCTGTATTTTTCCAGTTGAGTCTTTGCCTGTTCAATATTCCAGCGGGCGTTGCGCTCTTTTATTTTTTGATCCTTATTGTCAAGAGGGTATGTTAGTGAAACCTTAGCCTCGTAAGTTGGATATTGGGCAGAGGATGTATGGCCATAAGAGGCTCCAAGGCTTTCATCATAATCCATGGATGAAATAGAAAGGGCACCCTTAAGTGAAGGGAGAGCCTCATTCTGGTACATGTCAAGAGCAAGCTTTGCATTCTCAAGTGCCCTCTCTGCATTGAGATAATCAGCTCGCTTTGCATAAGCTCTTTTTATCGCTTCATCTAAATTTATATCTGGGACTTTATTTGAAAGGACAGCTTTCTCTTGCATTGTTATTTCACTTTCCATGTTAACCGTCTGCAAGAATTTTCGCACGCTGTCTTTGTATTTTTGTTGAGCACTTGCAAGAGACGCCTCTGATGTTGCCACTCGTAGGTTCCAGAAGTTAAGCTCGAACTGTTCAGATAATCCGAGTTTAACATTGTCAGCAACAATACGCCTTACCCTTTTTGTTTCTTGAAGTAAAAGAGCAGAGTTATCCATATTATTCTTGTTTATAATTACATTCCAGTAGTCCACTATTACAGAAACAACAACCAGTGATAGATTGTATATAATCATATCCTTTTGCATAGAAGAGGCATTCTTTAAAATCTCAAGCTGTTTGCGATCGTTATATCCAAAGGCGTTTTTTAAGAACTCCTGTTCTATTGAGGCAAAGATTATTGGATTGTGAGCATTAACTGTAGCAGATGGATATTCTGTGCTTGAATATGTGTGCTTTATGCCTGCAGCAACTGTAGTTCCACTGGAAAAGGATTTTGCAAGAGATGCGGAGCTATAAATTGATTTAGAACTTTCTCCATATTTTGACCACATGGCCTCAGGATATTTTGAAGAAGATAGCCCACCCTCTGCAGCAAATACTGGAGAGTATTTTGTGAGGAATTTTTGATAGTCAGAATCAGCCATGGCAACATCGTATTTTCCTGTAAGAATGTCATGGTTACTTTCAATGGCTTTTCTTATGGCCTCAGAAAGAGTTATCCTGTATCCGCCAAGTATCACAGCGGGTTCATCGGCAAGTTCAATTTCTATTGCCTTGGCACTGTTTGTTTCAATTTCCTGGGCAAGTGCACCTGATATCAATCCATAGATAAGAAGAAGAATTAGGGCATTTAGTTTTAGCTTCATATATACCTTCCTTATGTAGTATTTCAAAGTTTTTCAAGCAGCGAGTCTAAATTTTTTAAAATTTGATTGAGCCGTTCTTTTTTTTCATTATCAAGAACAGGAATCTTTAAGGCTTTACCCGATGGCCTTAAGCTTTTAAAGCTCATCTCCACAACAAAGTTATAGAGTTTTTCTTTTTTATCACTGTAGAGTTCATCATAAAATTCTGTGTCTTTAAAAAAATCCTCCCCATGGGCAAAATGAGAGATAAAGGAAGTCAGGCAAATAGTAAAGATTAGGGTATTTGATATTTCAAAAATCCCTTGCTGCACTCCTCTCTGTATTGTTTTATCCAGGAGAACAATTCGTGGGATCATATAGTTTTTTACAAATTCATGAATAATACCATTGCCCTCTGCAATTTCCCTTGAGCATATTTTGTGAAACTCCTCGTCGTGAATATCAAAGTGGAGTCCAACTAATATATACAGGGCAGCGCATAATTCTATGTCAGGGGAGGGTTTCCATGAATTGATCTCATCCTGGATAATTTTTGATATTTTATCAGGGATTTCCCCAAGGCTGTTTTGAAAAATGCTCCTGTAGAGATTTTCTTTGCTTTCAAAATAATAATGAAGCAATGCTTGGTTTACTCCAGCAATTGCAGCAATAGAACTCATTCTTGCACCAGAAAATCCCTTTGCAGCAAATTCTTTTTTTGCAGCAAAGAGTATTTTCTTTTTTGTTTCGTCACTTTCTCGCCCCTGTTTCATCCTCTTGCCTTTTAATTATTTAGTTTAATTAAATAGTTAATTTAATTAAATATTTGTCAATATAAAATACTGAATTTTTTTAAAAAGGTAAAAATTTTTCACTGTTCCAGTAATTATTCCTAAATATAATTTTTAGTGTAAAATCAAGAGAATATTATCCCCGCTGCCTTTGGCGGCTGGGATAATAGAGTAATTTTATTTTAAAAAAATACTGCACTGTGTATTTACTACAAAGAACAATTTTCCAATTTAAAATTCTTGACAGAAGTTACAATTTATAATATAAATCTTATTGTTTTTCCTGCTTATTCTTCGAAAAAACAAAAAAGCTGTTTTGTATAAAAGGAGTCCTCATGTTTGATTATGCTGATAATGACAGAGAGAGAGTCTTTTTTATAAAAGATGGGGAATTGCTACATTTGCATATCCTGGAAGAGAGAATTTCAGATTTTATAAAAAAGGACTCAAGGGATGTAGTGCTGGATCTGGAAGGTCTGTCTCGCTTTGACTCTCAGTCTCTTGCAAGTCTCATACGCATAAAGCGTAAGTTAGATTCTTTAGATAGAACTTTACGCATTATAAACTATAATGAGGCTATTTTCAGAGTAATTGAACTTGCAGGTATGGAAGATTTTCTTCTTTGATTAGATTTTTTATAGAATAATAAAAAAATATTTTTCATAAAAATAGCATTATTTTATTATTACATTTAATCCTCTCTTAATAAAAGAGGATTTTTTATATTAAAAATTTAACAAATTAGGATTGTGTTATGCAAAAACTTACTCTTAATAAAAATGACATTGTCAAAAGGAGAGGCCCCCTTGTCCTTGTAATTATGGATGGCGTTGGTCTTGGCAAAGAAAATGAGGGTAATGCCTTTTATCTTGCCAGAACTCCAAATCTTGATAATCTTATGAAAAGTTGTCCCTGGATTACTCTTAAGGCCCATGGGAAAGCTGTGGGGCTGCCCAGTGATTCAGATATGGGAAATTCAGAGGTGGGGCACAATGCCCTTGGAGCAGGCCGTATCTTTGATCAAGGTGCAAAGCTTGTATCAAAGGCAATTGACTCAGGGGATGTGTTTAAAACAGATCTATGGAAACGCCTTGTAGAAAAACCAACTAATGGAAAAAATTCTTTGCATTTCATAGGCTTGCTTTCCGATGGTAATGTGCATTCTCATATAGATCATCTCTTTGCCTTAATTGAACAGGCAGCCAGAGAGGGAGTTAAGCGTGTAAAGGTTCATGTACTCCTTGATGGAAGAGATGTACCAGAAACCTCAGCCCATATATATATTGAGAAGCTTGAAAATTTTCTCTCTAAGTTTAAAGCTCAAAATCTTGACTATGCCATTGCCTCAGGTGGTGGCAGGATGGTTACCACAATGGATAGATATGAGGCTGATTGGAATATTGTTAAAAGGGGATGGGATGCTCATGTTCTTGGTAAGGCTCGCCCTTTTAAAAGTGCCCTGGAGGCCCTTGAGACTTTTAGAAGAGAGGAGCCAGGCATAATAGATCAGTATCTGCCAGCTTTTACAATTGTTGATGACAATGGCCCTGTTGGAACAATCGAGGATGGAGATAGCGTTGTGCTTTTTAATTTTAGGGGAGATAGAGCCATTGAGCTTACTAAGGCCTTTGAGATGGATGACTTTAGGTATTTTGATAGAGTACGTCGGCCTGATGTTATTTTTGCAGGCATGATGCAATACGATGGAGATCTTAAGATACCTGCAAATTTTCTGGTAAATCCACCAAGCATAGATCGCACAGTGAGTGAATACCTTGTTGGTGCAGGGGTAAGGCAGTTTGCAATTTCTGAGACACAAAAGTTTGGTCATGTAACTTATTTTTGGAATGGTAACAGAACAGAAAAGTTTGATGAAAAAACAGAGGTCTATTTTGAGATTCCATCAGATAAGTTGGAATTTAATCAAAGACCATGGATGAAGGCAGCAGAAATTACAGATGAGGTTATTGCTGCAATAAAAAGTGGCAGATATGATTTTATCAGGCTCAATTATCCAAATGGAGACATGGTCGGTCATACAGGAGATTTGGAAGCTGCAGTAATTGCAGCAGAGACAGTTGATCTATGTCTAAAGCGCTTGCTTGAGGTTGTCCGTGAAAGTGGGGGAATAGCCTTTGTAACAGCAGATCATGGTAATCTTGATGAGATGTATGAGATAGATCCTAAGAAAGGAACTTTTGAGCTTGATGAAAAAACAGGCAAACCAAAGAGTAAGACTTCCCATACGCTCAATCCTGTTCCTGCCATCATTTATGATCCTGAGTTTAAGGGTGAGTATGAAATCAATCCAGAGGTTAAAGAACCCGGTCTTGGAAATGTTGCAGCAACTTTACTCAATTTAATGGGTTTTGATGCTCCAGCTGATTATTTACCATCCATAATAAGATTTAAGTGATGAGGAAATTGATCTTCTCAATTGTTTTTTGTTGCCTCCTTGTCCCTCTGTTGGCAGAGGAGGCAACTTATTATAACAATCAGGGTCTTGATTTGCTTAGAAAGGGTGAGCCAGAAAAGGCACTGTCTTTTTTTATGTCTGCTGAATTGTTAGATCAATCCAATAAGCATTTTAAAAATAATATTGCTGTTTCTCTAATGCGCCTTGGAAGATATGAGGAGTCCATTGTTTATTTAAACAAAGCAATTGAGCTTGATCCTTTCTATGTAAAGGCTTTATGTAACATGGCAGTGGCTCAATTTCACTTAAGGAATTACAAAGAGTCCTACAAGTATTATCTAAAGGCCCTGAGAGCTGATGAGGGCTATACAAAGATGAGATTTGAAAAGACAAAGGTTAAAAAGTTTCTCTCTTCATCTAAAAGCATCAGCAATGAAAACAAAGCCCTTGTTGAAAAAGCATTGAATTATCTGGATAATGATAATTAAAAGTTCTCTTCTATAAAAGCTGTTAGTTTTTCTATATCATCTCTTTTAATGACTGGCAGATTTGTTTTTATTTCCATATCAGATACTACTAAAATTATGTTACTGTCATTTGCAAATAAAGGCTCTTCCTCTAAATTCCCTATAACCTCGATTTTTTTATGTTTTGCTTCTTTAAATCCTTCAATTATGACAATATCGCAGTGGCTGAGGTGTTTATGTGCAATGTCAAGAGGGGTGGTCTTTTCATCAATGTCAGCAACTATGGCAAGTTTTTTGCCATTGGTAATTGCAGAGACCATAGCTCCTGCTTCTTTATATCTTGCGGAATCTTTGCCTTTATAATCAATCTCAAAGTCGTGCCTCATGCTTTTTATTGCAGCAATACTTTTTCCTTGCTTTTTAAAGTGGAGGATCAATTTTTCTATGAGAGTTGTTTTCCCTGAGCCTGATCTTCCTGTTATAATTATAATTTTCATCTCTACCTTCAAATTTTTTGTTGAAAGCAATAGCTTATTGCTGAATAATTTCAATAGTTATTTTATTATAACATTCAAAAAAGATTTTACAATAAAGGCTTGATCTTTTCTGCTTATATAAAAATGCTCGTGAGGGATTATGAGCTCTATAAAATGTGCAATAGTAGCAGGTGGTAAAAGCGGTCGCTTTGGTAGTGACAAATCCATATATGTTTACAATGATAAAACTCTAATAGAGCATGTAATTGATAAGGTATCTCCTGTTTTTTCAGATATAAGCATAATTGCTCCTGATGGAGAGAAGTTTAATTTTTTGAATCTTCCTGTGATTGCAGATATTGTTCCACGAATGGGACCAATAGGAGGAATTTATACAGCTGTGCAAACTCTTAATGCAGAGAGGATTTTTATATTTCCCTGTGATATGCCCTATTTAAATACAGAGTTCATTCGCTACATGGCAGATATCCCTCCTTTGTATGATATAGTTGTTCCGATGGTTCAGGGGAGATATGAGCCACTGCATGCAATTTACTCGAAAAATTGCCTGCCTGCTATAAAGAGGAATATTGACGCAGGGGATTACAGAATGAGTGGTTTTTATGATGGCTTGAACATAAGAGCAGTTGGCGAGGATGAAATTTGTTTCTATGATGATCCAGAGAGGATGTTTTTAAATGTAAATTTTAAGGAAGACCTTAATTAAATGAAAGATATTATAGATAAAATAAAAACAGAGCTTGCTTTGAGAGCAGATGAGTCTGTGAGGCAAAGTGGGCTTAGGTTTTTTAAAGAGGATGTAAAGATACTTGGAGTTAAAAGTGCTGAGGTAAAGCACCTTGCAAAGTCTTTTTATAAAGAAGTTAAATCCTATTCAAAAAAAGAGATTTTTTCTCTTTGCGAGACATTGCTTAAATCTGGCATAATGGAAGAGAGCTTCATAGCATGTCACTGGTCTTATAATTTGAAAGATAAATATCTGCCAGATGATTTTGAGGTTTTTCAGAGGTGGGTTGAAAATTATGTTACCAATTGGGCTACCTGTGACACCTTGTGTAATCATACTGTAGGGGATTTTCTCATTGCTTATCCAGAGTTTGTTCAGAGATTAAAAAGCTGGGCAAAGTCAAATAATAGATGGATGAGAAGAGCCTCCTGTGTGTCTTTAATTATTCCTGCAAAAAATGGCTTATTTCTTGATGATATTTTTGAAATTTCTGATTTACTTATGCAAGATGAAGAAGATCTTGTCCGTAAAGGCTATGGCTGGATGCTAAAGTCTGCCTGCGAAAAACATGAGGATGAGGTTTTTTCTTATATTATTAAAAACAAGTCGATAATGCCACGAACTGCTTTGCGCTATGCAATTGAAAATATGCCTCCTGAAAGAAAAAAAGAGGCTATGAAAAAATAAGTTTTTAGTTATAAATTTAAATACTATTATTTGGAAGGTCTATGGAATCAAGGGAATTAATAATAGAAGATATTTACAGACCAAGAGAGGAATGTGGGATTTTTGGAATCTTTGGGAATCCCTTTGCTGCTAATTTAACCTATCTTGGTCTTTACTCGTTGCAGCATAGAGGACAGGAGTCCGCAGGTATAGCCTCTTCTGATGGTGAGCATATTTACAGATATGCTGGCATGGGAGAGGTCAATGATGTTTTTACTCAAGAGCATATAGATAATCTTCCGGGATATATGGCAATAGGGCATAACAGATATTCAACTACTGGTTCATCATATTTGCGCAATGCTCAGCCCTTTCGAGCTTCATCTGTTCTTGGGCCTATTGTTCTTGCCCATAATGGTAACCTTACCAATGCAGGATTTATAAGGACAAATTTAGAGAAGGCTGGCCATATATTTCAGACCACCATTGACTCAGAGGTGATAGTTCATCTCATGGCAAAGTCAGGTGAAAGCAATTTTGAGGCAGCATTAATAAAGGCTCTGCGTCAGATCAAGGGCGCTTATTCATTGCTTGTGATGAATAGAGATAAAATTTATGCAGTGAGAGATCCTTATGGGTTTAGACCTCTTGCTCTTGGCAAACTCGACGAGGCCTGGGTTGTGGCATCAGAGACCTGTGCTTTTGATATAATTGGTGCAAAATATGAAAGAGATGTTTTGCCAGGGGAACTCATAGAGATATCATCAAAAGGAATAAGATCTCTTTTCCCATTTGAAAAGACAGAGCAATCTCTTTGCATTTTTGAATATATTTATTTTTCAAGACCGGACAGCAAAATTTTTGGTGAATCTGTTTATGACATGAGAATCAATCTTGGGAGGATGCTTGCAAAACAATCACCAGTTTCAGCAGATATAGTTGTGCCAATACCTGACTCATCTAATTGCGCAGCTCTTGGATATTCTAAGGAATCTGGCATCCCCTTTGAACTTGCAATGATACGCAGTCATTATATAGGTCGCACCTTTATTGAACCTACTCAAAAAATAAGGGATCTTGGAGTTAAGCTTAAATTTAATGTAGTTGAGTCTGTAGTAAAAGATAAAAGGGTAATTGTTGTAGATGACTCAATTATGCGTGGAACAACAATGAGAAAGATTATTAAGATGTTTCGAAATGCAGGTGCGCGGGAGATTCATGTCCGTATATCTGCTCCTCCTACTAAATTCCCTTGTTATTATGGAATAGATATTCCAACTCACAGTGAACTCATTGCATCCTCTCACACTATCGAAGAAATAAGAAAATATTTGAGGGTAGAGTCCTTAAGTTATCTTACAATAGATACAATGATTGATGCAATAAATAGGCCACAGAAGAGATTTTGCACAGCCTGTTTTGATGGTAATTATCCCTGTCCGCTTGATGAGTTTCATAATGAGGACAATCAGAAGTATCTTTTTGAGGAGGGCAATGGGGAATATTATTGATGGGCGCTTAGATTTGGAAAAAAAGAATAGAAATTCAACTAAAACTAAAGAAAAGATATTGCTTACAGCAATAGAGCTTTTTAATAAATACACAGCAAGCGCTATCTCAACAAATCACATAGCTGCTGAAATGAATATCAGCCCAGGGAATCTCTATTATTACTTTAAAAATAAGGAAGAGATAATAAAAGAGATATTTTTGAGACTTGCAGAAGGTGCTGATAGAATATGGTATAATCCTGAATTGGGCAAAACTGAGGAAAGCCTCATAGATTATTTTAAAAATCTTGCAAGCCATATGTATGCCTTTCGATTTTTTTATCTTGAGCTAAACGTTTTGCTTAAAAACGATCCAGAGCTTAGAAAAACATATATGGAGCGAGCAGATAGAATTATCCAGCAGATGAAGCTTGTCTTTGCAGAGTTTATCCGCCACAATATTATGAAGAATTTTGAATCAGAGAGAGAGAGGATTTTTCTTCTGCGAAATATATGGACCGTTGGTCAGATGTGGATGACCTATTCCAATTTAAAGTATGATAATATAACACCGGAGATTGTAAATGATGGTGTATGGCAGATGTATACAGTAGTCGAAAGGCTTATAACAAAAAAATCAAAGATAAAGATTGAAAAAATTCTTTATAAACTATTTCCCATTTGAATCAATTTTTTGATTGCTTGTTAAGATCCTCAGGGATTTAAGATCGCCTGAGGATTTTTTGATTTTAATATTAATAGATGAGCTTATTCTTCTTAGCCTCAAATCTGAGGGAATCTCTGAAATCTGGATGAGCTATGTTTATAAGAGCATTGACTCTCTGCTCTATTGTTTTGTTATAAAGATCTGCAACACCATATTCCGTTACAACATACTGCACATCAGCCCTGGGAGTTGTTACAATTGTGCCTGCAGGGAAGGATGGGGTAATTTTTGATATTATTCCATCCTTTGTTTTTGCAGTGGACTCAATGGCAAAAATTGATTTACCGCCCCTTGACATTTTTGCACCTCTGACAAAGTCAAGTTGTCCACCTGTGCCACTGTACATTTCATAACCAAAGGATTCAGAGGCAATCTGACCTGTAAGATCTATCATAAGTGCATTGTTGATAGAGATGAGATTATCATTTAAAGCTATTGTTCGAGGATCGTTAACCATATATATTGGCATAGATTCAAGCAGTATGTTCCTCTCCATAAACTTATATAGTTCCCTTGAGCCAAAGGCAAATCCATAAACCACCTTGCCAGGTCTGAAGGTTTTGCGAGAGCCATTTAAAACTCCTTTTTTGATGAGATTCATCATGGAGTCAGAGATCATTTCTGTGTGAGCACCAAGGTCTCTCTTTGATTCAAGGAGATAGCCAACAGCATTTGCAATATCTCCAAGTCCAAGCTGAATTGTTGCACCATCTGGGATCATGTCAACAACATGACTTGCAATTTTCATATAAGTCTCTGACATTTCTGACATTGGAGTAAGAGGCAATTCTCCCAGAGGCATATCATGCTCAACTATTGCATCAACTTCGCTTACATGAACATGAGCCTTTATTCCGTATACATAGGGAACTTCTTTGTTTACCTGGACAATTACAGTTTCTGCATTTTCTATTTGATCTCTTCCAACAAAGGCTCCACATGGTCCGAGGCTCATCCATCCATCTTCATCAGGAGGGGATACATTGAGCACAGCGACATTGCTTTTATTATTGCTCAGGATGATATCTGCAGTGGAGTAGTGACCTGTCATAAATCCCACGTGGTTTCTTTTGTGCAGCATTCTTTCCAGTGGGCCATTAAACATTGAATTATATTTGAAGTGCTGATCGTATTCTGGCTTGAGGAATTCATATAAATACATAGCCATCCCAGCGTTATAGGTAATGTTTGTTATTTCAGGTATGCGTTTTACTATTGCATTGAGAATTACAGGAGATGCACTTGGTCCTGGAGGAGATGTTATTATATCTCCAGACTTGATAATCATCGCTGCTTCTTCAGGGCTTTTTAGTTTAGCCTTATAGCTTTCTTTCCAGTCGTGATTAAGTATCAGATTCATTTTTTACCTCTAAAATTTTTAGAATAATTACTCTAACAAGCCTTTTATTTTAGATTATGTGGGAAAGTCAATAATTTTTAGAGTGTTTACTCTAAAAAAATAAAATTTATCTCCCACTGTTATTTCTTTTTATAAAAATACTTGACGTTTTAGAGCTATTATGACCTTATGGACCTAAATATAGGTCACTAGCTCAATTGGTAGAGTATCGGTCTCCAAAACCGAGTGTTGGGGGTTCGAGTCCCTCGTGACCTGAAGCTGAGCCGTCTTTTGGCGGCTTTTTTTATTGGCAGATTATGGGAATAGATATCTGGACTTTGGTGCTTATATTTTTTGCAAGAGTTCTTGATGTTTCAATAGGAACCTTCAGGATTATACTTGTGTCCAGAGGCTTTAGAAATATTGCTCCTTTCCTTGGATTTTTTGAGGTGCTCATCTGGATAACAGCCATAGGTGCTATCTTTAATAGTCTTCATGGTTTTTTAAGCTACGTAGTATATGCCGCAGGATTTGCAACAGGCACATTTGTGGGGATGAAGCTTGAATCCTTTGTTTCAATAGGGTATCAATCCCTCAGAATAATAACAACAGAAAAGATAACTGCTTTGCCTCTGACTTTGCGTGAGGAGGGTTTTAATATAACAACAGTTATTGGAAGAGGGATGAAGGGCGATGTTATATTGATCTATACAACTGTTCCGCGCTCAAAGGTAAAGCATGTCCTGGATGTAGTTGAGGCTCTTGAACCCAATGCTTATATAACTATTGAGGATGTTCGATCCTATAGATCTGGCTTTATTAATGAACCTTCTGTTTTTGCTAAAATTACACGGGGGGTTGTAAAGCGTAAATGAAAGGGCGGGTTATTGCAATTGTAATGAGTTTTTTTTGTGCAATTGCTTTTTCTGCTGAAAACATCCCTGATTCATTTTATAAAAAGCGTCAGGAAATAGTTGAGCTTTATAAAAATCTCAAGCCAAAGATCTTTTCGGAATATGTACCAGGAGTTAAAAGGCGCATCAATACTTCTGAAAAAATTATTGCAATAACCTTGGATGCCTGTGGAGGAAAAAAGGGAAATGGTTATGACAGAGCGCTTATTGAATTTTTTAGACAAAATAAGATTCCTGCAACTCTTTTTATGACTTCACTTTGGATCGATGCAAATGAAGATATAGCCAGGGAGCTTGCAAGAGATCCTCTTTTTGAAATAGAAAATCATGGTTACAGGCACAAGCCAGCTTCAGTAAATGGTGCTGTTGTTTATAGAAGACGAGGGACTATCTCACCGGAGGATCTCTTTGATGAGATTGAACTCAATGCACTTAAGATTGAGAGATTAACTGGCAAAAAACCAATTTTTTATAGACCAGGTACTGCCTATTTTGATGATGTTGCTGTGAGAATAACTTACTCACTTAATTACATACCAATGAACTTTTCTCTTGTATCAGGAGATGCAGCAGGACTTTCCAGTAGCAAAATAGCTGGGCGCATATTAAAATTTTCAAAAAACGGAACTGTTATCATAGCTCACATGAATAGGCCAGGGAGAGGGCTTTGTGCTGCCTTTGAGAAGTCTCTACCTGTTTTAAAAAAAAGAGGATTCAAATTTGTTAAGCTCTCAGATTATAAGGATAAGCTGCAATAGTATTATTTTTACCACCTTCTGCCAATAGGCTTTTTTATGTAACTTCTTTCTATTGGTTAATTCTTAATAATCATAATTATTATTAAAAGATTTCTTTTTATATTGTTGACATTTTTAATATACCTGGAGCTTTTAACGATTGGGTATAAAATTTTAAGACAGAGAATAATCTGGTAAAGGGCAGCAATGACAGGTAGAGGTGAAATTCCACTTGTAAGTACTTTAAAGGAGTTGTGCAGAATGTGCTACTCCTGCGTTCGCGAGTGTCCTGCAAAGGCAATTAGAATTTCTGGTGGTCAGGCTGAGGTCATTGCTGATAGATGTATTGGCTGCGGTAATTGTGTCAGAGTCTGCTCCCGTAATGCGAAGGTTGTCCGTGGCTCAAAGGATCGAGTTTTTGACTTGTTAAAAAAAGAATCTTCTGTTGCAGCCTTAGTTGCTCCAAGCTTTCCTGCTGAATTTCCAGGAGTGAGCTATCGTAAGGTAGTTTCTATGATTCGCTCCCTGGGATTTAAATATGTTTGCGAGGTTGCCTTTGGTGCAGATCTTGTATCTGCCCAATATAGACGCCTTCTAAAGGAGGAGGCCGGTGGCAAGAGCTATATAGGAACAACATGCCCTGCAATAGTTTTTTATATAGAAAAGTATCATCCAGATCTGGTGGATCACCTTGCACCAATTGCTTCTCCTATGATTGCCACTTCCAGAGCTATTCATAAAATATATGGTGATGATATTTCAACAGTTTTCATTGGTCCCTGCCTTGCAAAAAAAGATGAGGCTTTACGAGATGATCTTGCAGGCGATGTTGATGAGGTGTTGACTTTTACAGAACTACGGGAGATGCTTCTTTCCAGCCAAATCAATCCAGATAATCTTGAACCATCAGAGTTTGATCCTCCTCATCCTATAAAAGGCACATTATATCCAATAGGTGGAGGTTTGCTACAGGCTTCTGATTTGCCAGAAGATCTACTTTCAACAGATATTGTTTCAGCTATAGGCCATAAGCAATTTATACAGGCTATAAAAGAGTATGAGACTCTTGATCACAACACAAAACTTCTTGAACTCAATTGCTGTGAAGGCTGCATATCTGGCTCAGGGCTTTCTCAAAATTTGCCTCTATATGCAAGAAGAGGCTATGTTAGCAATTATGCAAGGAAGAGAGTATCTCTTACAGATAAAACAGAATATAAAAAATACATTGATGAGTTAAAAGACATAAATTTACAGGTTAAGTTTGCAAAGGATGATCACAGGTTGCCTGCTCCCTCAGAAGAGGAGCTAAGGGAAATTCTTAAAAAGAAGGGAAAAATCACGCCAGAGGATGAGCTTAACTGTGGAGCCTGTGGTTATGATACATGTATTGAACATGCAATAGCTATACACAGAGGCCTGGCAGAATATGAGATGTGCTTGCCCTATATGGTTGAGCAATTGAAAAAAGTTGCAACAGAATTATCTGAGTCCTATAAACAACTTGTTGAGGCTCGTCAGGCTATGGTCCAATCAGAAAAGCTTGCCTCACTTGGAAGGATGGCCTCAGGCATTGCCCATGAAATAAACAATCCCTTAACAGGGGTGCTTACTTATTCAAGTCTTATGAAGGATGAGCTTAAAGGCACAGAGTATGAGGATGATTTAAGAGTAATTATAAATGAGACAATGAGATGCCGTAACATTGTTAAAGGGCTTCTTGATTTTGCTCGCAATACCTCTGTTGAAAAAATAGCGGCTAATATAAACGATGTTATAAGAGAGACTGTAAATATCCTTCAAAAACATGTTACATATCAAAACGTCAAATTTCACCTTGACCTTGATGATTCTATACCTTTGATTGAATTTGATGTAAGTTTAATGAGATCTGTTTTTAATAATTTATCAGAGAATGCAGCTCATGCTATGCCCAGTGGAGGAGATCTTTTTATTAAAACATCTTTCGATTCATCCAAAAATCAGGTTGTAATTGTATTTAAGGACACAGGTATTGGTATAAGTGAAGAAAATATCACAAAGATTTTTGATCCGTTTTTTACAACAAAAGAGGCTGGTAAAGGAACAGGCCTTGGCCTTGCTGTAATATATGGAATTATAGAAAGGCATAATGGAACTATATCTGTAGAAAGCAAAGAGGGTGAGGGGGCTACTTTTACTATAACTCTGCCAGCCTTTGGCAAATTAAAGCTTTAGATGATTATAGTTTCTACATATTCTCCTATAGCCAAAGATGATGTAAGTCCGGGTGATTCGATACCTATTAAATTTATAAAGTTTGCAAGGCCTTTCTCTTTCTCGTTTTTTATTATAAAATCCCGAAATTTTTCTCCTGGTGCCTGAAGCTTTGGCCTTATTCCGCAGTCATAGGGGGTTAGATCGCTTAAATCTGCCTTGAGGAATTTTGAAAGAGAATTTTTAAACTCTTCTAAAAATTTTTTGTTCAGTGAATAATCTAATTTGTTTTCTTCAAGATAATATGCATTGGGTCCAAATACAACAGAGCCATCAGTAGATAGCCTGTTGTGTATTCCGAGAGATTTTCCATCAGGAGATGGAACTGGATATATGAGGGTGCTCATTTTTTTGACGGAGTTGGTTTTATAGTATTCCCCTTTGCAATAGTGCAATTTGTATCCTTCTTTAGATGGGTCTATCCCTGCAGATTCTGCTACCTTATCAGAAAAAAGTCCTGCAGAATTTATAACAATACCACATTTTAATTCTCCATTATCTGTTATTACTGAGTAATTTTTATTTTCAGGAATAATTCTCTCCACTTTAGACCTATAGGCAAAGAGCGCACCTTTTTCTTTTGCCTTTGTCTCAAGGCTTTTCATAAACTCATGGGAATTTATTATTCCTGCAGTTGGGACATGAACACCTAAAAGACATTTAACCATTGGTTCTGTCTTCTCAATTTCTTTGCCATCTGCAAGCCTTAAGTTGGGGACTCCATTTCTATTGCCATTTTCAAAAAGCCTATGGATTTCTGAAACCTCAGAATCGTCACTGGCAATGATATATTTCCCACAGTTTAAAAAAGATATATCATTGTCTCTGGCATATTGATAAAGTAGCTCATTTCCTCTAAGACACAGTTTGGCCTTTAGTGTATCTGCAGGATAATATATGCCAGAGTGAATTGTTTCACTGTTTCTGCTGCTTGTATGCTTTCCAAAGGAATCCTCAGCTTCTATGACAATTACAGAATATTTATTGCATACTTTATGAGCAATGGCAAGGCCAACTACTCCAGCTCCTATTATGGCAATATCGCATTCTTTCATAAAGTTCCTATTAAATTTTTCCAAAAATATTTTTTGTAGTGTTTTTTAGAAAGCTATTTTTAGCTGACTTAGTATGGGTTCAATTCTTTTTTCTGCAAGTTCTATATATTCTTTATTTATTTCGTATCCTACGAATTTCCTTTCCGATTTAAGTGCTGCAACTGCAGTTGTCCCACTACCCATAAAGGGGTCAAGGATAATATCTCCTTTAAATGAATAAAGCTGAATTAGTCTATAAGGAAGTTCTTCCGGAAAAGGTGCTGGATGTCCAATTCTTCTTGCACTTTCCGCGTTCATTGTCCATATTGATTTTGTCCATTCTATAAACTGCTCTTTTGCTATGGTATTTTCTTTTTTACCTTTCTCCCTTTTATAGTCACCTTTTGAAAAGACTAAAATATATTCGTGTATATCTCTTAAAATTGGATTAGCAGCACTTTGCCAACTGCCCCAAGCTGTTGAAGGACTTGCACTTGCTGCCTTATTCCAAATGATTTCCCCACGCATATTAAATCCAATGTCTATCATCATTTTAGAAATATAATCAGAAAGCGGAATGTATGGCTTTCTTCCAAGATTAGCTACGTTTATGCAAGCCCGTCCACCATTTACTAATACTCTAAATGTTTCTTTAAAGGAGTTTTCTAAAAGTTTTAAGTATTCATTCAAAGATAAATCTTCATCATACTCTTTTGAAACATTGTAAGGTGGTGAAGTAATCATTAAATGAACAGAGTTGTCAGGCAACTCTTTCATATTCTCTGCCGAGCCAAGAATAAATTTATTTTCTAAATCAACCGGGAAATCATTTTCATTCTTGCTAAGGATTTTTTTGTCTCCAAGTTCAGAATAAAGTTTAGAATTATAGAATTTTGAACTGTCGTGATTTATTCTGCCATTTGTTCCGAAAGCACTTGTTTCTGTTCCCTTTGGTCTTTTCATGTTAGCTCCGGATTAAGGTTAAAAATTTTTCTGCTTTTGCAATGTCTGTTGTTTCTTGGCTTGCTATTCTTATAATTTCTCCAAGCTTCAATTTTGAAATCATTGAAGAAAAGTAATTCATATCATTTGTAACGAGTTCTTTGCAATTGTTAAAAAGTTGGGCTTTGTCTAAAATGGTTTGGAAACCTAATTTGGGTGTATTCTTTATATAGTCAGAGTTTGTAGGTTTAGGGTTCAACGACCAAAAACCTTGAATAACACCTGAAATTTTTAAAAAATCAACCTTCTTAATATAGCTGTCAGTTATAGGACTATTTCCTAAAACAACAATAGGTATTTTTGTTGAAGCAATACCTGAAACACGAATGTTGATTGATTTACCAATTGCTTTGAGCATTGAGTCGGAACGTAACAATGCTGGATTTCCTTTGTGTTGTTTATAGTCACCAACATATTCAATGTGATTTGGGTGAGTGAATTTATAGTTGGAAACTATACTCATTTTAATTTCAAACAGAAGTTTTATGTTTTCAGGTTTTTGAACAGTATTGTTTGTTGTGCAAAATGCAAGATCAGCACTTGATTGTCTTGGTAAACCAAGTTCATCGCAAACCACACTATTTACCGCGTGTAGCCCTAATTCTTTGGCAATTGGTTCAAAAAGTGTTTTGCTCCATTTTTCTGTAAATTGTCCAATTAAAGAGTTTCTACTTTGCAAGGTTTGCCCTTCTGCGTTTGAACCTTTTGGAACATAGGCAAAATAACCATCTTTCAAATTATAGAATAACTGTTCAGGGGAAGCAAAATTCCTTAATGCTTCTTGAAAAAATTGAATCTCAGCTTCTTTATCCCAAAGTTTCATAATATCATACCTTTCCCAGAATAGTTATTTTCTCTGAGCTAAGCTATTTTGTCAACATCCAAATTTTAAAATATTTGCTTGAATGGGATATTTAAAGATTAAAGTGCAATATTGCGATCTTTTGGTTTGATGATAGATTTTTTATGTTTAGTCTTTTGATATTTTGTAATTGAATATACTATGTAAAAAGTTACGTGCAAGTTCTTTCTGATACTCTTGCGCGTAACTTGATGTGTTACGTTTTAATTCTCAAATGGGAATTTGTATTGACTCAGTCCTGTTTCATCCCTCATTTGAATAATCTCTTTTTGGAGCTCTTCATTTACAGGAACTCCTCTGCCCTTACGGTCAAGCCATGCAAGATATTCCTTTTCTCCAGCAGTATATATTCTTTCTGCACCTGGCATTTTTTTTGAATTTCGAAGCTGTCTTAGAATATCGCCAGTTATTTTTTTGAATTCCTCAAGCTCTGTAAAATGTGAGATGTTTATGGCTATGAAAAAATGACCAAGCTTGTATGGAACTTTTTTGCCATTTTCAAATCCAGATAACATTTTCAAGTAACTGCCCCCCTGTAAAGCTGCAGATAGTATCTCCACCACAGTGGCGTATCCATAGCCTTTATAACCAGCTCCATCTTCGCCAATTCCTCCAAGAGGAGTGAGAGCTGCTGTTCCTTTAATCAGGTCGCTTAGTGCGGCTACAGGATCAGTCGTAGATTTACCATTTGTGTCAATGACCCATCCCTCTGGCATTGATTTTCCTGTGCGGGCATAAACTTCAATTTTTCCCCTCTGGCTCACTGATGTTGCACAGTCAAGGACAAAGGGAAATTCTTCATCTGTTGGTATTCCAAAAACAAGGGGATTTGTTCCAAGCATGTTTTCCACCCCAAAGGTTGGAGCAATGGAAGGCCGGGCATTTGTTCCTGTAATTCCAATCATACCTTTATCAACAGCCATTGTTGCATAATATCCAGCAATTCCATAATGAGTTGAATTTCGAACAGCAGTCATGGCAATGCCGTATTTTGTTGCCTTGTCCAGAGCAATATCCATAGCTTTTTTTGCTATAACATGTCCCATTCCATTGTGGCCATCAATTACAGCAGTTGCTGGGCTTTCTTTTACTATTTCAAAGTTTGTTACAGGCAGCTGAATACCTTCTTTTATTCTATCATAGTATATGGGTTTCATTCTATTTATGCCATGGGAGTCTATCCCCCTTTTGTCAGATTCAATTAAAACATTTGCACAAATTTTTGCATCCTCTTGTGGAACTCCAAGCTTAATGAAAACATCTCTCATAAAGTTTTCTAAGAGTTCAAAATCAAGCCACACTATTTTTTCTTCCATAGTTTTTTATATCTCCATAAGTGATAAGTTTGTCTGCGTTAAATTAGGTTGAGTAAAATTTACGCTTTAGCAAGAGAATCTTTTTGTCAAGAATCTCTTTTAATTTTTCTTTGAAATTATTTTTGAAGTTACCCCTCCTATAAAAGACAATAGCAGAAAAATAACTGCCATAGGCCCAAGAATAAAGATCGTGATTATAGTTAAAGATCGATCAATAAAATTATATATAACTGGATTGGAGGAAATCTCTGGCATCCAGAGTCCTGGTATAAGTGAGATCAAAATAGCAGTAATTGCTATTATTGCAACAAGGCTTGAACTGATTTTTAGGATAACTAAAAAATTTTTTATTCCATCTTTACTTCTGTTAGATAAAAAGATAATGAGAGCAGTTAAAATAACCATTAGTCCAATAGTGATATATGGCAAATATTTTGCAATTGAAAATGCCATCATTGCTTTTTCAAGCACAATAGCCTTTTGACCAGATATTGTAATCTCCTCAGATTTTAGCACTCCAGATGAATAATTGAAGTTAAGGTTTTTGAGTTTTGAGTTGGCGATTTTTTCGATTATCCAGGAATCGGCCATGGAAAATATTTTACTCATCAGCCATGGGCTTTTAAGTCCAGGAGTGGATTTAATTACATCAACAAGAATTCCACTGAATATATTTTTCTCTTCAATAGAATTTTCTTCTTTTACATTGAAGTTAATAAAAATCGGTGGGAGTATGATTTTTTTAGAAGGGGAGGATGAAAATTCATTTATATCAATTCTGGATGCATAGATATTCCCGTCATTTTTTTGCTTCTGGTATGAAGTAAGGAAGTTTATATATGTAGAGATTAATTTTTTTATTTCACTTTCAAGAAAAAGCTTGTTGAATTTTTCTGTCAATTTTGGCTCAATCTTTGCAATGTCGTGGTATAGTTCATTTAAAAATTCTCCTTCTCGGTCTTTGACTATATCTCTTGCTTCTTCTTTTTTATCCTTAAGTTCATCCTCTGCTTTTTCAAAGGCTTTTTTGGCGCTTTTCATCTCATCTTCGGCTTTATCAATTTCCTCTTCCTTTGCCTCCCTGTAGTCTTCAATTTCTTTAAGCTGTTTCTTGAGTTCCTTTATTTTTAGCTTTTTGAAATCATTGAATTCATCTTTATTTTTGAATTTAGCTTTGCTTTTTTCCCATTCCAGGTCGTCAATTTCATCTATCTGCTTTTCTATCTTTTCATAGATTTCTGTTTTATTTACTCTGTTGAATATGGATAATTTTTCTTCATAGTCTTTTTTTATTTTTTCATATTGCATTTTAAACTCAGATATATTTGTCTTTTTTTCTATCTCATTTTTTATGTCTGATTCTATTTCAAAGTTTTTTGCTTCGATAAAAGTTTTTATTGGCTTGAGATTTTTAATTATGCTTATGTGGAAGTCTGGCTGTAAAAGCATAAGAGATAGTATTGATGCAGCAATGAATAACGGTAAAGTTATAAAGGCAATAGCTGAAATTATATAAAAAAATATCTTTTTCATCGAGTCCTCCTTTTAGTTTTTTAAGTGAAAGCAAAAACTAAATCAAGTGTTTTTTATGCCAAAGCTTTATTTAGGGTTTTTGTCATAAAATTTATTACATTGATTTCATGAAATACAGACAGTAAAATGTCAAAATCGCCTATTCTAAATTTTTGTTCATGGTGCCCTCATAATTTATTATTAAAATTTTGAAAGATAATTTTTTAAGTTTAAAAGGGGGGATTATGAAATTTATAGAACAGTATAGGCAAAAGCTTGTTTCTGCAGATGAGGCTGTTGCTGGCGTAAAATCCGGAGATATTGTTGATTATGGTTTTTTTAATGGAAAGCCTATTGTATGCGATCAGGCTCTTGCAAAAAGATCTGCAGAGCTTGAGGATGTGAGCATTTATTCAGCAGTATCTCTTCCGCCTTTGCCAGAGGTTGCAAAGAAATAATTTTTTAAATACAGAAAAAATATTGAAATGAAATAATGATCGCTTTAAATTTTAAAGTGAACACTCTATAGTTTATTTTAAAATCAGGAGGCATTTTTGTGAAAAAGCGCATCATCTCAACTCTTTTGGTAATAGCCATGGGTATGCCATTGTTAAATGGCTGTATAGGCAATTTTGTTTTGACACGCAAGTTGTTAAATTTTAACCAACGTCTGAGTAACAAATGGGTCAATGAAATTGTATTTTTAGCAATGGTAATAATCCCTGTATATGGCGTGTGTATTCTTATAGATGGAATTATTTTGAACTCAATTGAATTCTGGACAGGTTCAAATCCTCTTGCTATGGAAGAGGGTCAGAAGGAGACAAAAATAATTGCCAGCGGAGATATTACATATCAGGTAGATGTAACCAAAAATCACTATCACTTTGTCCAACTGGAGGGTCCAAATAAAGGCGAGGCTGCGGATTTGTTTTATAATCCAGATACAAAGACATGGGTCCTTGGTAATGGAAGGATAAACAAAAGAGTACTCCAGGTTGTTGATGAAAAGAATGTAAGGCTATTTACAAAATCTGGAGATTCTATAACAGTGAGCATGGATTCAAATCCAGAAGATGTTGCAAGGCTACTTAGCCAGAGAATGTAAATCTATATGAGGCAGGGGCTATTTTGCTCTGCCTCATGAAAAAAAATTTCAAAAAATATTTTTTTAAAAATTTTTTATTGACAATGAGTGGCATTTTAGGCTAATGTCCTTTTCGTTGTTGAGCAGTTGAGTTTTTAAATTTTTGTAAAATTTTAAAAAAAATTTACAAAAAGCTTGACACAAAATAAACCTTTTATTAAGTTGTTTTTAACATCACATAAGCATTCTGGTAACTACTAATAGGTTGATATTAGTAAAGTGTCGGAATCTCCTTGTGTCTGGCG
>MWCI01000048.1 GCA_002069965.1 Spirochaetes bacterium ADurb.Bin218
CCAGCAGCCATGTTGTAACTCCTGATTATAAACTCAAACCTGGCTTTGACTATCTGCCAATTGCTTCCGAGGGAATATCCCACATAAATCCATATAAAGTTCCAGATTAAAGAACTCAAAGAGCACAGGAGAAAGACCCTCACAGCAGAAAGGCGGGATATTCCACAGACCAGAGATATTACAGATCTTATACCAGGGAAAAAACGATTTAGAGCAACAACATAATAACCGTATTTTCGAAACCACTCCTCAGCAGAGATAATGCTTTTTGCAGAAAAATACCTGTAATCCTTCTCTATAAAAAATTCTCTTCCCAAAAATAGCCCAAACCCAAAGAGAATAGTAAACCCAAGAGAGCTGCCCACTGTTGTAACAAGAAGAACCATAAAAAAATTAAGTTTCCCTATGGCAACAAGAAAAGCTCCAAAGGCGGTTATTGTATCACCTGGAATAGGAGGGACTAAATTTTCAACAACTGCACTGATAAACAAAAAAGCATAGATCCATAGATCAGACATGCCAAGGAGTGAATTTATAATGTTCTCAAAAAAAATATTCATCTTGACCTTATAATATAATTTTATTAAATTAACATTGCAAGTTAAGCCAAAATTCTAACTTATACTTATAAAAGAGATTTTATCTCTTTATTTATACCTCTTTGTTGGACTAAATTTGACAAAAAGTCAAGGTTTAAATAGCAAGTGAAAAATGTTTGTTGAAATTTTATGACAAAAATCTTTATAAAAGTTAAATTTTAAAATCCTTTTATCCAAATTCACACAGGAACATCTCATTTGTTCTAAAAAACGCATATATCAGGAGTTTAATTAAAAAATGAAATTTATAGAACTGGGACTTGATGAAAAACTTCTAAAGGGAATTGAATCAGCAGGATTTAAGGACTGCACAGAGGTCCAGGAGGAAACCTTTAAACACTCGCTTAAAGGGAAGGATGTATTGGTTCAATCACAGACTGGAACAGGGAAGACCGCTGCTTTTTTAATAACTATATTCCAGATGCTCCTTGCCAGAGATGATTTTAAAAATAGAAAAGCCTTAATACTTGCCCCAACAAGGGAATTGGTGTTGCAAATAGAAAAAGAATCTAAGATCTTAGGCACCTTTACAGATCTTAAGACAGCAAGTTTTTTTGGAGGAATTGGATACGATAAACAGGAAGAGGCTCTGCGTGAAGGTGTAGATATTGTAATTGCAACCCCTGGAAGGCTTCTTGATTTTGCGCAAAGCGGTAAGATCCTTTTCTCTGATTTTTCAATTCTTGTAATTGACGAAGCTGATCGCATGTTTGATATGGGATTTTATCCAGACATAAAAATGATTCTCAGAAAACTCCCTCCCTCCTCCAGAAGGCTTTCAATGCTATTTAGCGCAACATTAAGCACAAGAGTAAAAAACCTTGCATGGGAATTCATGAACGAGGCTATTGAAATCAACATGTCTGGGGATCAAATCACTGTTGATAAAATAAGACAGACCTTATATCATATAGGCACAAATGAAAAGATGAAACTTCTCCTTGGACTTTTAAAAAAGCACAATCCAGGTAATGTTCTTATTTTTGCCAATACAAAGCATGAGGTGGTAAGAATTGCAGCATCACTGACTGCCAATGGATATAACTGTAATTACATCATTGGCGATCTACCTCAAAAAAAGCGAATGAGAATAATAGAAGATATAAAATCCGGCAAATTAAAATATCTTGTTGCCACAGATGTTGCAGCCAGAGGACTTCACATTGATGATTTAGATTTAGTTGTAAACTATGATCTCCCTGAAGATTACGAAAATTATGTTCATCGCATTGGCAGAACCGCCCGTGCTGGCAAATCAGGTCTTGCCATTACCCTTGCATGTGAAAAATACGTATACAGTCTTCCATATATTGAATCTTACATCAAGATGAAAATTCCTGTTGAGTGGCCAGAGGATGATCTATTGGCAGAGGATCTTACCACTGATAAATTTGTTAAAAACTTTATATCTCGCAGCAAGTCTGCCTCTCCGAAAAGAGCTGATACAGCTAAAAAGAAAACAAAGGCCATTGCTAAAAAAGAAAAAACATATATACAAGATGAAAAATCACAGAAGAGCAGACCTGCGGCAAAAAAAGATATTATCAAAAAAACTACTAAGTCAAAAGGAACTCCTGTTGCTAAAAAACAAAGCTCCCAAAAACCCATAAAGAAGGCATCCCTTGATGATAGGATGAAATACTATCAGGAAAAATATGGAGAAACTTTTGTAGTCAACAAGGAGATAATTCCAGAAAAGAAAAAGACTTCTCTTATAGATAAAATTTTTAGTATATTCAGAATCAAAAAAGGATAGCTAAACCCCTCTTGCCTCAAAGAGACAATCTATTGCTTCATCTGTATTCCCTGTAAACAGATGAAGCAAGCTCAATTTAATCATTGATTCACGATTTGTTTTACTCTCCAGCTGTAGTCTTGAGATTTTATCTTCCAGTGTCCCAAACTTATCATCATATATTGCAACAGGCACAGATCTCACAAAGGCATCATAACTTTTAAACCTATCCGAAACTTTTTTTAGATTTTTTAACTCCTCTTTGCATTTCAAAAAATTCCCGGAGACAAAAAAGATTTCAGATTTAAGCCTCAAAAGTCTTTCATTGATATTGGCAGTTGCAGGAATTTTACTCAAAAGATTCATCGATTCCAGATATCTACCGCTGTTGTGAAAAAGGATACTAAGCCCTGTGAGGGCCACTCTATTGGATGGATCTTTCATAAGAGCCTGAATAAAATTCATCTTAGCTGCCTTTAAATCTCCTCTCCTGCTATAGGAAAGGCCAAGAACTAAATAGCTCATAACAAATGATGGATTCAAAGACTTAGATCTTTCAAAGCATATTATTGCATTTTTAAAATCTTCAAGCTTATAATATAGCGATCCAAGATTATATAATGAAAGATAATCCTCTTCTATTGAAAGAGCACTGGAAAAAAATTTAATCGACCTTTCATATTTTCCTATTCTTGCAAGTTCCATTGCTAAAGCTATATGAGCAGCTTTGTTATTTTTATCTGCCAAAAGCACATCCAGCAATTCCTTTATTCTTTTAAGAGGCTCTTCTTTTGAAAATTCCCTTCCCTGCATTTATTACCTCAAGATGAACATTTTGCTGCTTATTTACTTCTACAATCTTTACTATTACAGCAGACTCTATTGCGTCCTGTATTTTTTGCCTGATACAAAGCCATATCTGCCCTGGCAATGATGCTATCTGCAGAGTCATCCACCTCTGGATTAAACTGTGCAACGCCTATACTTATGGTCACCTTTATTTTTGTTCCATTTAAATCGAAGTCTGCCTCTTCCACCTTTGCCCTGAGCCTTTCGGCAATCTTTAGGCCAAGCTCTTCATCTGTATCTGTAAGTATTACTGCAAACTCCTCCCCGCCATACCTTGAGGCCATGTCAAAGACTCGTATATTTTGATGTATAATTGAGGCTATAATCTTCAAAACAGTATCTCCATTGAGATGACCATAGGTATCATTTACTCTTTTGAAATGATCTATATCTAACATGAGAAGAGTTAAATCCTTCTTATTCCTCTCTGCCCTTTTTAATTCCTCTGCAAGCCTCTCTTTAAAATAGTGATGTATAAATAAACCTGTCATCCTATCAATTGTTGCCATTCTATAAAGGCGAGAGTTCTCAACTGCTATAGATGCAAATTTAGATAGCTTCTCTAAGAACAAAATATCTTTTGCTGTATAAGGAGTTTCCATTATCTTCCTGGACATAAAAATAAGGCCATTGAGAGCATTCTTTGAAAAAAGAGGAATAACAATTTCTGGTTTTAGAATTGAAAATAATTCAGCAGTCTCTTCATCTTCACCCATCAGTTCTTCAATTATATCACCAACAATTATATCGCTTTTTTTATAAAAATACTGCAGCATTGCAGATTTTTCTGGAATCTTCCACTCCTGATTTATATTAAAGCCCCTTTCCATGTATAAATTCAGATCCTCATTATCAAGATTTACATGGAGAAACATAGCCACCTTATCTACAAGCATCTGGCCAATACAGATATAGAGAATTGACTCCACAAGGCTTGAAAACTCAAGATTGGAAGAAAGGCTAATACCTATTTCTATGAGATTTTGAAAATCAAAGACAAGCCTCTCAAGCTCCTCCTTGCTCATATCTGCTAATATGTAATCTTTAAGCTCACTCATATATTTATTTAATAATTTTCGGCAAAAAGCTCAATTGGCCTAAATTATATTTAGTTTATAAAAAAGTCTACTAATTTTAATAAAATGGCTCTTATGCCTATCTAAAAAGATATTACCCCACTATCATAAAAAAACTTTATTCATGCATAATTAATATAAAAAGTCACCAAAATTTCAGCATTTATTCCTTAACTTCTTATAAAATAAAAATACTCTATTTAAAAGTTATATTCAGGAATAATTACTGCTAAAATTTAACAATTTAATAAAATATTTTTTGACTTTTTAATTACCTATTACTATTTTTTAACATACAAAAAAGCCTTTACAAAAAATAGCTTATGTTAATTCTTTTGATCTTCTAAGGAGATCAAAAAGGGATTTTGTAAAGGTCTTAAGGGTTTTTTGAAAGTTCGAAAGCTGTTTTTGCTCTATATTTTTCTGGAAATAGCTTTTTTGTTAGCTTTTATTTATTTTTAACCTCAGTGCCTTCAATAGCATTGAGGTTTCTTAAACTTAGAAAATAATCATTTAAAAATTTAAGGAGAGTAAATTCGATGGCAAAAAGAGTTTACAGCTTTGGCGGGGGTTCTGCTGAGGGAAGTGCAGAAATGAAAAATCTCCTTGGCGGAAAAGGAGCAGGGCTTGCTGAAATGTCAAACATCGGTGTTCCTGTTCCTGCAGGATTTACAATTACAACAGAAGTCTGTACAGAGTATTATAAAAACAACAGACAGTTCCCTGATGGCCTTGCAAAGGAAGTTGAGGCTGCTTTAAAAAAAGTTGAAAAAATAATGGGTGCTGTTTTTGGTGATCCAGAAAATCCTCTGCTTGTTTCTGTTCGTTCTGGTGCAAGGGTTTCCATGCCAGGAATGATGGACACAGTTCTAAACCTTGGATTAAACGATGAAACCATTAAAGGTATTATCAAGAAAACAGGTAATGAACGCTTTGCATGGGACTCATACAGAAGATTTATACAGATGTATGGTGACATAGTAATGGGGCTTAAGCCTCAAGGCAAAGACGAAATTGATCCCTTTGAAGCAGAAATAGAAAAAATAAAACACAGTAAAGGCTACAAATCAGACCTTGAACTTAATGTTGATGATCTCAAAGAGCTTGTTAAGAGATTTAAGGCTTTAATAAAATCCAAACTAAAAAAAGATTTCCCGACAGATCCACAAGAGCAGCTCTGGGGTGCAATTGGTGCTGTCTTTGGCTCATGGAATAACGAAAGAGCAATTCTTTACAGAAAGCTCAATGGATTTGACGATTCATGGGGAACTGCTGTTACAGTTCAATCCATGGTTTTTGGCAATATGGGAGACAAATGCGCTACAGGTGTTGCTTTTACCCGCGACCCTTCCACTGGCGAAAAGACATTCTTTGGCGAATACCTGGTAAATGCTCAAGGGGAGGATGTAGTTGCTGGAATTAGAACCCCTCAGCAAATTACAATAAAGGGATCTCAAAAGTGGGCAAAAGAAAACGGAATATCAGAAAAGGAAAGAAAGGAAAAGTATCCCTCTCTGGAAGAGTATATGCCAAAGGCTTATCAGCAGCTTGTTGATGTATACATGAAGCTCGAAAAACACTATAGAGACATGCAAGATATAGAATTTACAATCCAGAATGAGCAACTCTGGATGCTCCAGACAAGAACAGGTAAAAGAACTGCACTGGCAGCAGTGAACATTGCTGTTGACATGGTAAATGAAAAACTAATTGATAAAAAAGAAGCAGTTTTAAGAGTAGAACCAGCTTCTCTTGATCAGCTTCTCCACCCTACCTTTGATCCAAAGGCAAAGAAACAGGTTATAGCAAAGGGACTACCAGCATCTCCTGGCGCTGCCACAGGTAAGGTTGTCTTTAACGCAGATGATGCTGCTGAATGGACAGAAAGGGGAGAAAAAGTAATTCTTGTTAGAATTGAGACATCTCCTGAGGACTTAAAAGGTATGAATGCTGCTCAGGGTATTCTCACAGCAAGGGGTGGTATGACCTCACACGCTGCTGTTGTTGCAAGAGGTATGGGCAAATGCTGTGTTTCTGGATGTGGAGCTCTTGAGATAAGCTATCCTTCACGGAGCATGAAGGTTGGCGATATAGTTGTCAAAGAGGGAGATTACATCTCAATAGATGGATCTACAGGTGATGTAATGCTTGGCAAGGTAAATACTGTTGAGCCAAAGCTTACAGGAAATTTTGAAACCATAATGAAGTGGGCTGATGAATTCAGAAGGCTAAAAATAAGAACAAATGCAGATACACCAAAGGATGCAAAGGTTGCAAGGGACTTTGGTGCAGAGGGTATAGGTCTTTGCAGAACAGAGCATATGTTCTTTGAGGGTGACAGAATTAAAGCAGTGAGAGAAATGATCCTTGCTGATACTCTTGAGGAAAGAAAAAAGGCTTTGAAAAAACTCCTACCAATGCAAAAGAAAGACTTCCTTGGAATATTCAAGGCGATGGAAGGTCTTGGAGTTACAATAAGATTGCTTGATCCCCCTCTACATGAATTTGTTCCTCAGGATGAAGAAAGCCAGAAAGAAATGGCAAAAGAAATGGGCAAAAGCCTTGAAGAGGTTAAGGCAAAGGTTAATGCTCTCCATGAATTCAACCCAATGCTTGGCCACAGAGGATGCCGTCTTGGAATAACATATCCTGAAATAACTGAAATGCAGGCTCAGGCTATTTTTGAAGCTGCATGTGAGCTCAAAGCAAAGGGTGTTGATGTAAAACCAGAAGTAATGGTGCCACTTGTTGGGACTGTAAAAGAGCTACAGATGCAAAAGAAGATTATTGTGGACACTGCTGAAAAGGTCATGGCTCAAAAGAAGGTTAAGCTCGATTATCTTGTTGGGACAATGATTGAGGTACCACGTGCAGCCCTGACAGCTGATGAGATTGCTAAGGAAGCGGACTTCTTCTCCTTTGGAACAAATGACCTCACTCAGATGACCTTTGGATATAGCCGTGATGATTCAGGATCATTCCTGCCAGAATACGTTGATAAAAAGATTCTGCCAAATGATCCTTTCAGGGTTTTAGACAGAGAGGGTGTTGGTCAATTAGTTAAAATGTCTGTTGAAAAAGGAAAGTCTACCAATAAAAATCTCAAGCTCGGCATATGTGGTGAGCATGGTGGAGATCCAAGTTCAATTGAATTCTGCCACCTTGTAGGCCTTGACTATGTAAGCTGCTCTCCTTTTAGAGTGCCTATTGCAAGGCTTGCTGCTGCTCATGCTGCAATAAAAAATGATAAGAAAAAATAAATAGCTTACATATAATCTTAAAAAAGCTGACCTTCGGTCAGCTTTTTTTATTTGAAAGATTAAGGGCAAGAGGGTATTTTTCTTAACTTCTTTAAAATAAAAATTATATTTTAGGAATAATTACTGAGGGCAAAATTAAATTTTTGTATTTATATAGCTTATGACTTGAAATTATTATTGAAATAAAAAAGCTAAAATATTAACTATTGACAAATTCTGAATCGGAAGGTCTTAAATGAAAAAGCTATTAGTGATTGCATTACTCCTTTGCACCTCTTCTGCCTTTGCAAAATATGAAGATGCTCTGAAATTATTTCAGGAAAACAAATTTCAAGAATCTCTGGCGATCTGTGCAGAGGATCTGGTTATGGCCAATGACTTTATCCCTAACTCTCCAAACTATAAAATACGCTATCTTGCTGCTCATAATCACTGGAAACTTGGGAACATAGAATCTGCCTCAATACACTTTCGTAAATGTATGGCCATAGATAAGACTAAGGTGGATCCTTATATTGACCTTGCACTAATGCTTATGGAAAAAAATAAATTCAAAGAAGCTGCCTCTGTAGCAGAAGATGGTCTTAAGGTAAAAGATGAAGCAATGCTTTATTGGATTCTTGGAAGAGTTGCTCTTTTTAGGGGAGATTATAGCAGAGCAAAAGTTTTGTTTGAAAAGGCTAATTCCATTGAAGCGGAGTTATATGTATCATACAATGATCTTGGTATTGCTCTTATGAAACTTGGAAAATTCGGTGATGCAAATGTTGCCTTCTCTGTTGCTCATGCCATAAATCCAGAAAGCCCAGAAATAAATGCAAATATGGCCTACAGCCTTTATAAGATTGGTAAAAGCAATGAGGCTCTACCTTATGCGAAGAAAGCACTGGAACTTTTACCAGGCAATGATAGGATTCAGAATCTAATAAATAAAATAGAAGGAAAGTAGGTGTTCTATGACAGTATCCACAAAAATAAAAGAATCAATTGAAAGATCCTCATGGATCCGCAAAATGTTTGAGGAAGGAGCAAAGCTTAAGTCTCAATTTGGAGCAGAAAACGTATTTGACTTTAGCCTTGGAAATCCAGATCTGGATCCACCAGAGGCTTTTTTTGAAGTTTTGAAAAAAATGTCTCTGGAAAAAAAACCCGGAGTCCATGGATATATGCCCAATGCGGGTTTCCCCTATGTAAGAGATGCTATAGCAAAAAAAATCTCCAGGGAACAAGAAGTAACCATCACAGGTAATTCCATAATCATGACATGTGGTGCAGCAGGTGGAATGAACGTTGCTTTAAAGACTATACTTGACCCTGGTGATGAGGTAATAGTTCTCAAGCCATTTTTTGCTGAATATGGCTTTTATATAAGCAATCACAATGGACTCATGGTTCAGGTTGATACAGCAAAGGACTTTTCCATAGACATAGAGGCTATTCAGAGGGCAATTACAGAAAAAACCCGTGCTATAATAATAAATAGCCCCAATAATCCTACAGGTAAAATTTACTCAGAATCTGAAATTGAAAGTCTATGCAAACTCCTTGATTCAAAAAAACCAGGAGGCAGGCCTATATTTTTGATTGCTGATGAGCCCTACAGGGAAATTGCCTACGATGGGAAAACTGTCTCCCCAATACTTTCAAAGTATAAAAATGCAATTGTCATAAACTCCTATTCTAAATCACTATCTCTGCCTGGAGAACGTATAGGATACATTGCCATAAGCCCCAACATGGAAGAGCACGACCTTATAATGGCAGGGCTTAATCTTTGCAATAGAATTCTTGGATTTGTAAACGCCCCAGCTATGATGCAGCGAATAGTTGCAGAGCTCACTGACTCTTCTGTTGCTGTGGATATATACAAAAAGCGCAGAGATATTTTTGCAAAGGGGCTTCGTGAGGCAGGCTACAGCTTTGCAGATCCGGAAGGGGCTTTTTATCTATTTGTTAAAACTCCCACAGAAGATGATGTAGCATTCATAGGACACCTACAAAAATTCAATATTCTGGCTGTCCCTGGAGTAGGTTTTGGAGGTCCTGGGTATATGAGATTGGCCTATTGCGTTCACGAGAGCGTTATAGAAAAGTCACTGCCAAAATTCAAAGAGGCACTTGAAACTTTTAAATAAGTAAAATTTCATAATTGTGCTGAAGGGATTATATCCTTCGGCACAATTATTGCTCATCATCCCTTATCCTTGCATTTATAGCCTTTTTATTTACAGGTAGCGATATTCTCTCCCCCTGCTCATCATCTATCATATTTGTCTTTTGAGCTTCAGTTACTGTTGATGTTGATGAGAGCTTTGCCTTAAGCATATCGCGAAGTTCTCTGATTTTTAAATCCTCAGGATCAATTGAGGCAGCCTCTTCATAACATTCCAGAGCCTTTGCTGTATCACCAATCTTTTCATAGGAAAGCCCAAGATACATAAAAAGAAGGGGAGTTCTGAGATTCAACTCCTTTGCAGTCTCAAAATACTTAATGGCATCTTTAAATTTCTCTGTGGAAAAAAGCAGTACCCCCATTTGATAAATGGCATCAGGATTATTTTTGTCAATCTTAAGGGCATCATCGAGATATTTAAAAGCCTGATTCAAATCCTGCAAAGTTATATATAGAAGCGCCAGCCTGTAGTTTGCCTCAAAGTTATTTTTATCAATCTTAAGAATAGCCTTATAAAGAGAGACCGCCTCATCCCATCTCTTGAGCTTTTCAAATCTGACAGCCTCACCTTGATAATACTTATCTTTATAAGACAAATGAGCATTGACATAATTTTTAATTGCATCGTTATATGGTGTAAACTTCTTCAACTCAAGGAGAATATCAATCTCTTTCTCATAATCATCTATTGTCTCTGCATAGTCCATTTGAGAAAGCAGTGAAAGAATTTTGGAATTTTTTGCAAAAGAGCTCTCGATCGAAGAAGCAAGCTTTGGCTCACTCTTCAAAAATGATGAGTTAATTATATTTTTATAAGACTTAAGTTCACGGAGGATCTCAGGGTTAAAGGAATCACCGGCAGATTCAATTTTTTGCAAGATCTCAGATAATTTCACAGGAAGCATATTTTCCAGCAGATGAATATTGTCATAAAAAATGAGACTGCACTGCTGGTTTGATGAGATATCATCCGCAAGCCTATTATAAGCATTTGCTGTAATCTGCAATGAATCCTCTGAATCTGAGCATAAAACTACAAGCACATCTGAAAAAAGATAAAAGTTGCTAAAGGCAAAGGACGAGTTTAAATTCTTTAAAGCTGACTCAAGTCTTTGAGCAGGCATAAATTTAAGATCCACAACAAGACCATAGATAGCTGCTTCATTCATCTTGTTTTTGAGCAAATTATAATATGCCCTGGAGAATCTAAAGGAATGATTCTTCTGATCAAATATATTAGGAATATCAATTATAAAATCAAAGGACCTTTTACTATTTAATATAAAGTTAACAATCTCTGATTTATATACAAAGTAACTCTCTAATCCAGAAACAGGGAGTCTGTTATCGTCAACAAATCTTTCAGGGACAGGATCAAGGCAGGTAAAATCATCCAGCAGAGTATATAAAGAATTTTTAAAAAAACTTTGATTGCTATCTATAACAAGTGATCTCGTGCCTTCTTTTTCATAAAGAGAAAGGGCAGCGACAGCTCTTTTATAATTTTTTATGCGACTATTTGAGAGATAAAAAGCAGGTTCTCCCAAAAACCTAACCTCCCCTCTCTCAACTATATAGGGCAGATTGTAATTGGTATTCTGCAAAACTTCAAAGTTTTCACTATAGTTATAAAATTTTTTCAGATTAAAAGGAAGTTTCAAATAAATGTGAAAGAAGACTGTGGTAAAAATCAAAGTAAGAATAAATCCAAGATAGCAAAATTTCTTTACAAAAGAAATCTTTAAATTAAAAACAAAAAGTGCAGGTATGATGAGATTTAAAAAGGCAATTATATAAAGGACCAAGAAAAACACAATATTTGTAAAAGACACAATGGAAAGAATAAAAATAACAGGAACAGGAATAATAAAGAGAGCAAAATTAACTACTCTATATCTCTGCTGATGATCATATCGTTCCAGAATATTATCAAAAGTCTTTTTTAAAGCAAAGCCATAAACAAAAGATGGCACAGCGCTTAAGCTAAGTGCAATTTTATATGAAAATCTGGACTCTGCATAAAACAAAATAAACATAAAAGCAAAAAATATAAGTGGAAATAAAGATTCACTTATTATATGAAACAAATGAAGTTTTTTTAGTCTTGCTGCAAAAAAGCCAACCACCATGGAGATTATAGTTGCACCTATATAGAGATCCATATTTTTGTAAGAAAAAACATAAAACCTGTTGAGGAGTATCTGACCCAAATAAAGGTAGGTAATTATATACGTAAAATTAAGGTATGTATAGAAGAGATCCTCCCTGAGAATCTTTTGCTTGTCCTCTTCCACTTCCTCATCAATATATTGCTTCGCATAAAGCGGTTCTGGATTAAACTTCTGATTGATGAAAATCATCACAGCAAATAATAAAAGGGAAACAAGTGATGCTGCTATATTTTTGTCACAGGCAAATTTCCCATGCCCAAAATCAAAGGCAGAGAGGTAAAAAACAGCAGATATTGCCAAAAAAAATGCAACTACATAGCTAAAGAGCAGATTCTTATCATCAAGAAAATCCCCTGTGGAAATATTTAGAAAATAATTATTCAGCACGCCACATAAAAATGAAGGAACAACAATAATGAGCACAGAGAAATATTTACTTTTTACATAAATATTCAAATCAGAAAGAGATTCGCCCCAGAAATAGAGCTTAAGAAAATAAAAAGAAATTGCTACTATATAAAAAAATAAAACTACTATATTGATAATTCTGCTTCTTGAAGTGAAGGAATAAAAAAACTTTGCCACATAATTTCCAGCAAAAAAGGCAATAATTGCAATTATAAAAACAATTGTCGAAACTGGATAGTAAGGAAGAAAAAATTTAAAGGATAAAATTAAAGAATTCAAAAATAGAAGCTCTATAAAAAACATCAAAAAAACAGCAATGGGAATCAGCCATCGTCTCCTTGTATCCTGATAACTGAACTTTTTTATTTGACTCATCCCATGACCCCTTTTACAAAATTAAAAATAAATCATTGCTCTATTTATAGATTATTTATAAAACAATTTAGACCGAATAAGTTAATTAAGACAACCTTTTTTTTAGAAACATTTCAACTTTGACTTTATTGATTATTAAAACTTATAGAGTAAAGCAAAAAAATATGAATATAAAAAGACATAGATTTGTAATAACTGTTACCGCTATTATAATACTGAATTCTCCTATTTATAGTCAGGACATTTCCAATGATTATATAGCACTTTATGAATCAGAAAAATATAGCGAATGCCTTAAGATAATAAATACAGCTCTCCTTGAATTCTATCAAAAAAGGGTAGAAGACAAAAAAATACCTGATGAGATGGTATCTCTAACAAATATAGGTCAAAAGGTTGATCTTGTCAAACTATTTAGAAATAGAAAAGAAAAGGGATTTTTTATAGAAGACAATCACTCAATTCAACAATTGCATATATACTATGCCCGATGCCTTGCCAGGCTCAATAGAAAGAGAGAAGCCCTAAGTCATTATATTCAGGCTCTGCGTTTTTCCAGATTTGAGCAAGAAAAAGATGATATAATATTTTACGAGATCTCACAAGTATTCCTATCAATGCAGGAGCCTCTTTACTTTAGAGGATATATTGATAGCCTTGAACAGGCTTACTCTTTTAATAACAACAATTATAAATATTCCCTTGAGCTTGGACTGGCACTCTTTTCCACAGAGGAAAAGAAAAAAGCGGCATTTCACCTGGAGAGATATGTTTCAGGAGCTGACAGGGTAGATCCAGAGGTTTATCTTAAACTGGCATCCCTTTATGAGAGCATAAAAAACTATCTCAAAGCAGAAAAATACTACAACGAATATTTAAAAGAAAATAGCTCCAATGGAGAAATACACTTTTCTCTGGGATATCTCTGCTATAAGCACACAGGAAATTTTGTTCTTGCAGAATCATCTTTTAAAGCTGCACTGAAATTTACAAAGGAAGATGATATATACAGAAAAGCCAAAAGCCATGAATATCTTGGGGACATATATTTTAGTAATATGAATCTACAAGCAAGTCTTGACCACTACAACCAGTGCCTTATTGCAGAAAATAAATTAAGTGAAGATCTTAAACTTAAACAGGAAGAGCTAAAAAATATAACACTTCAGGTGAATAATCTAAAAAAGGATATTCTCTATAAGCAGGATTTTCAAAATTATGAGGAGTACGAAATGCTTCTTGACAAAAAAGGTAAAGTTGAAACAGAGATAAATGATTTAAATTATAAAATCAAAAGCCTTAATCCTGGAAAATTAAGATGGAATATGGCTGAAATTTATAATAAAACAGGAGACCTTCAAAGGGCTATTGAACTTTACAGGCAGTGTATATTTTATAACTATAATGCATCAACTGCCCGTGATATGATAACAAAATTACAGTTGAAAATCAAAAGGGGTTTTTAATATATTGTTTTAAAGCAAAGATAAATTAAGGGGTTTTTATGTCAGGACATAATAAATGGTCTACAATAAAACGCAAAAAAGGAGCTTTGGATGCAAAAAGAGGGGCTCTTTTTACTAAATTGATACGTGAAATCACAGTTGCAGCAAGACTGGGTGGTGAAGACATTGAGGCGAATCCACGCTTAAGAACTGCAGTGCTAAAGGCAAGAGCTGCAAATATGCCCAATGACAATATTGAAAGGGCAATAAAAAAAGGGACTGGTAATATCGAAGGGGTAGTATACGAGGAAGTCAGATACGAAGGATATGGTCCAGGTGGTGTTGCCATAATGATTGACTGTATAACAGACAACAAAAATAGAACTACTCCAGAAATTCGGACAATATTTAGCAAAAATGGTGGGAACTTAGGAGAAACTGGCTCTGTAAGCTATCTCTTTGATAAAAAAGGCATGATTATAATTGAAGGTGGCAAAGTAACAGAAGATGAAGTTATAGAGATGCTCCTTGATTTTGATGTTGAGGACATCAAAACAGAAGATGGGAATATTGTCATAACAACATCCCCTGAAGGCTATAACTCCGTATCTGATTTTCTTGTAAAAAAAGATTTTAATCTTTTGATGAACCAGCTCACCTACGTCCCAAAAACGACTGTAACCCTTGATGAGAAAAAGGCTCAGCAATGTCTCAGAATAATTGAATTGCTTGAGGATCAAGATGATACTCAAGAGGTATATTCAAACTATGATATCCCTGATGAGATAATGGCAAAAATCAGCGAGCAATAAGTGAAGATACTGGGCATAGACCCTGGATATGATCTTCTGGGGTGGTCTGTAATAGATGACAGTCTTAAGGTCTATGATTTTGGAGTTATAAAAACATCAAAATCAGAACCAGAAGAGATAAGGCTTTTGGCAATACACAAAGGCCTTATCTCTATTATAGAGAGATTTCAACCCAACTGCCTGTCCATAGAAAAACTTTTTTTTCAAAAAAATTCAAAGACAGCAATCACTGTGTCAAAAACAATTGGAGTTGCAATGGTTGTTGCAGCCTTAAATAATATGCCCGTTTTTGAATACTCACCGACTCAAATAAAAAACTCCATAACAGGTTTTGGTAGAGCCGATAAAAGTCAAGTTGAGTTTATGATAAAGCGCATACTGAAGATTCCATCATCCAAACAACCTGATGACGCCTTTGATGCACTTGCTATTGCTCTATGCCATGCCCTCAACAGAAAGCCCTAAACTCACAGCTCATCAATTATCACAGAGATCATCTCTTTAACATCATTTATATCTTCCTGAAGCCTGCGCAAAGATGTCAGTCGATTTTCTTCCTTTGCCTTATTATATCTGGCTATGAGTATGTTCAATGTATTGGTTAAAGACTCAAGCTGCTTATCAACTGCTGCAAATTTATCAGCTGCCACAACAGCTCCGTAAGATGCAAATTCAGATTGCATGGTCTCAAGATCTACGATCTCACCCCACTGCGGCACATAAGAGGCAAATCCCAATTCCCTGGAAACAAGAGAGGCAAATGATAACGAAGCCTCTTCCTCTCCATGAACAACAAAAACCTTTGTTTTAGGATTTTTATTTGTGCTGAGCCACTCCAGAAGTCCATTCATGTCAGCATGAGCAGAAAATCCTCCCAGTGTATGAATCTGAGCATTAACAGCTATATCCTCACCATATATCTTAACCTGCTTTGCCCCTTCAATTATTCGCCGTCCCAGAGTCCCCTCTGCCTGATAACCCACAAAGACTATACTGCACTCAGGCCTGTAGAGATTATTCTGAAGGTGATATTGAATTCGCCCTGCATTACACATACCGCTTGCGGCAATTATTATAGCAGAGCTCTTTTCCTTTGATAGAAGCTTTGACTCCTCAGTTGACCTTGTAAACTTAAGACTTGGGAAATCAAGGGGATTTTCCCCTGAATTTATTATCTTAAGCATCTCGTCATCAAAGCATTGAGGATTATCGCGAAAAATCTCAGTGGCAGATATTGCCAGTGGTGAATCAATGTAAACAGGGATTGGTGGTATCTCTTTATTTTTAAAGAGCTTGTTTAACTCATAGATTATCTCCTGAGTTCTCTCTATGGCAAAGGCTGGTATAATGATGTTACCTTTCCTTTGATATGTCTCAAGGATAATCTTTTTAAATTCATTATAGGTGTCTTCACGATTTTTGTGAAGTCTATTACCATAAGTGGATTCTATCAAAACAATATCAGCATCCTCAAGAGCCTCTGGATCTCTAATTATTGCCTGATTTTTGGTTCCTATATCTCCAGAGAATACAACCTTGGTCTTTTTCCCTTTTTCAGCAATCCACATCTCAATAAAGGATGAACCAAGTATATGTCCTGCATCTCTAAACCTTACTTCGATCCTTGGATGTATCTCTATCATATCCCCATAATTTAAAGGAACAAAATTCTCCAGACATTTTTCTGCATCTTCAACTGTATAAAGGGGATCTACCTCTGGCCTACCCAGTTTTTTATTTCTCTTATTGATCCACTTAATATCCATTTCCTGTATGTGTGCACTATCTGGAAGCATTACAGTGCAGAGATCTGCTGTAGCCTTTGTTGTATATATATTGCCAAAAAAACCCTCTTTTACAAGTTTTGGTATAAGCCCACTATGATCAATATGGGCATGAGTGAGCAACATACAATCAATCTTTGGAGGGGCATATATAAGGTGCAGCTGGTTTCTTTGTGTAAGCTCCTGCTTACCCTGAAACATACCGCAATCTACCATAACAGTAAAATCCTGATCTTTTATAATATATGATGAACCTGTAACAGTTCTTGCTCCACCTACAAATTCAATTTTCATTTTGCCCATCCTGAAATTTTAATTTCCATAGAATAATTATTTATCTATAATACAAAAGCAACTATTTTCCCAAAAACAGCTGCTTTTACTTATATTTTTTGTGAAGCCTTAAATTGTGATATGTTTCAAAATAAATGTTGTGGTAAAATTATCGGTAATTTATTCTACATTGAAGCATGATAAGCTCAAAAAAATAATATGAAGCATCAGGATTTCAATACGTTTTTCAAGAACCTCTGCGTTCTCTCCTTCTGAGGATTATCAAAAATCTGCTCAGGGGTGCCCATCTCTATTATCTCTGCATTATCCATATAGACAACCTTTGTTGCAGCTGCCTTTGCAAATCCCATCTCATGGGAAACCACTATCATGGTCATGCCCTCATCAGCCAGATCCCTCATTACATCAAGAACCTCCTTTGTCATTTCTGGATCAAGGGCAGAAGTTGGCTCATCAAAGAGCATAACCTTGGGATTCATAGCAAGCGCCCTGGCTATGGCAACCCTCTGCTGTTGACCACCAGATAGCTGCTCTGAATAAGCTCTTTCCTTATCAAGTAAGCCTACCCTCTTTAAAAGGGATCTTGCAACATCCTCAGCTTCATATTTATCTACCTTTTTAACTATCCTTGGAGCAAGGGTTATGTTATCAAGCACAGTTAAGTGAGGAAAGAGATTAAAGGATTGAAAAACCATGCCGGTCTCTTCTCGTATCTTTCGTATATTAGCCTTTGGCCCTGTAACTAAATCATCCTCTACCCAGATCTCACCACTTGTAACATTCTCAAGACGATTGATACATCTAAGCAAAGTGCTCTTGCCACTGCCAGAGGATCCTATTATAAAAAACACATCCCCCTTGCGCACCTCAAGGCTAACATTCCTTAAAGCAACTACATTGCCAAAGTTTTTTGATACATTTATAACTTTAACTCTGATTGGCATTTATTTTCATCCTTTCTTCCATAATTGCTACAAGCCTTGAGAAAAATAGCGTAAGAATGAGATAAATTATCGCAACCATGGTATATGTTTCAAAGTAATAAAATGATGTTGAGGCATACTCTCTTCCTCTGCGCAATAGATCAGATACAGCAAGGATTGACACAAGGGAAGAATCCTTTAGCAGGGCTATAAACTCATTCCCTATTGGAGGTAAAACAACTTTAATAGTCTGAGGGAGTATTATTCTATAAATTGCTTGAGATCTGCTCATCCCAAGAGCAAGGGCAGCTTCCATCTGACCCTTTGGTATAGATTGGATTCCTGCTCTAAAAATTTCACCAATGTATGCACCATAACATATAGCCATAGCAATAACAGCTGCACTTATATCCATTATCTTTACAAATTTAGCCAGAGCATAATAGATATAAAAAAGCTGAACAAGGAGAGGAATCCCTCTTATTACTTCGACGTATACAGTGCAAAGCCTATTTATAAATGAAATTCTTGAAATTCTCCCAAGACCAACAAGAAGACCTATAAATAGTGCAAAGAATATAGATAAAACAGTAACCTCAAAGGTCTTTACAAGACCACTGTTACCTATATCAAAGCGCCAATTTTCATCAAAACCTATGATGAACTTTAAAACATGGGAATAAGGCTCAGGTGATAAAAAAGGCAACACCACAAGTGCAGCTATTGCACCATAAAAGGATATTCTCCATGCAGAAAAGATGGAGGAGTCATCCCTTGCGGGGATGAGCACTCCATCTGTAATTTCAATTTTTTGTTTACTTTGTTTTTCTTCTATCTTAGCCACTTTTTCTCAAGCTCTTTGTCTATACCTTTTTCTTTAACCTTACTAATACCAGCGTTAATTAAGTCAAGAACTTCTTTATTTCCTTTAGCAACAGCAACCCCATATTCCTCTGTGGTAAAGGGCTTGCCAACTATTTTAAGAACTTCCTTGTATTTTGGATTAAGAAGAGCATAGTTTGCAGCTATAGGATTATCGCAAACAACTGCATCAATCCTTCCCTTAGCAAGATCCTCAATAGCAAGGCCTATTTCATCATAGGTCTTTAAGGTAATCTCTTTATATTTTGAAATCTCTATTGCACCTGTTGTTCCAATTTGTGCACCAACTTTCTTTCCTTTAAACTGAGAAAGCTCCTCAAGGCCGTTAAGCTCTTTTTTAACAACTATTGTCTGCCCAATGCTTACATAAGGAATAGAAAAATCCATTGTTTTCTTTCTCTCATCTGTAATTGTTACAGAGGAGCATACTGCATCATATTTATTTGCAGCAAGTCCTGCAAAAATTCCATCCCATGCTGTATTCTGGAATTCCACCTCAAAACCTGCCTCTTTTGCAGCAGCTGTTAAATAATCAATGTCAAAGCCGACTATCTTTTTATTCTCATCGACATATTCCATTGGAGGCCAGGTAGCATCTGTTGCTACAACTATTTTTTTCACAGCTGTTTTATCCTTTGAACAGCTTACCATGAAAAAAGATACGGAAATAAGTGAAACAATAAAAAGGATTATCCCCTTTTTCATTTTTTAATCTCCTGTTATTATTTTTTCTCCATAGATTATTTGTTAATGGAGTGATAAAAAATACTTTTCTCACAAACATTGAAAAATCAAGAAAAATTCTTTTTTTTATGAAATAAAGATAGTCTTTAACATAAACAATTCATTGCTCAAAGTTTCCACTGCCCTGTAAAAACCTCAACTGCTGGTCCTGTCATAAAAATGTGATTGCTCTTTTGATCCCACTCAAGCTTTAGATCCCCACCTCTAAGGTGAACTGTAATTTTTCTATCACACTGATCTGTAAGCACAGATGCAACAGTAACTGCTGATGCCCCTGTGCCGCAGGCAAGAGTCTCACCTGCGCCTCTTTCCCATGTTCTCTGAAGCACTTCTTTTCTATTTAACACCTGGACAAACTCCACATTTGTTCTTTGAGGAAAGAGATTATGATTTTCTATTAATGGCCCATATTTTTCTACAGGGAATTTTTCAACATCCTCAACAAAAACCACAACATGGGGATTGCCCACAGAAAGAGAGGTTATTGTAAAAGTAACACCATCTGGCAACAGAAGCTCTTCATTTAAAACAAAGCCAGCTTCCCCAATCATTGGGATGCGATCCCTCTGAAGAATTGGCTCTCCCATATCCACTGTTACTGAATTTACAAGGCCATTTTTTATATGGAGCTTTAGCTCTTTAATTCCAGCCTTTGTTTCAACAGAGATTTTATCCTTTTTTATGAGGCCATGATCATAAACATACTTGGCAAAGCACCTTATACCATTTCCGCACATTGCAGACTCGCTGCCATCGGAATTAAACATCCTCATTTTGAAATCAGCCTTATCTGACTTCAGAATTAATATGAGCCCATCGCTACCAACCCCGAAATTCCTGTGACTCATCTTTACTGCAAGCTTAGATGGATTTTTTATCTCACCTTTGAGATCTTCTATATATATATAGTCATTTCCTGCTCCGTGCATCTTGGTAAACCTCATAAAATCCTCCTCTTAGGCCAAAAATCTAAAATAAACATAAAAAAATCTATTTTATAAAACAATTCTTTTTTAATAGAAATAAAAATATTACACACTAAAAAATATCAGAAAAATTGTTTGGCTTGTATATATAAACCTCATGAGGAGATATACAATAAAATAAAATTCTGAAAATATTTTAAAATTATAAATTGACAAAAGCTCTTATATTGCAAAAAAATCTGTAATTGAGGTAAAACTATGGCAGTGATACATAATCAAACACAAAAAAATATAAAAGATGTTATTCTAAAAGATCAATTTCATTTAAAATATAATGATAAAATAAATTTAGGTGCTTTCTATACCCCACAAAGGTATGTCAATATAGTATGGCAGATGATAAAACCTTTTATAGACGAAAAAACTATTGTCTTGGATAGCTCCTGTGGTTATGGGAATTTTTTTGATTATAATATTAGCTGTATTAAAAAAGCAAATGATATTGATATAGTTGCTTGTAATCAAACAAAAAATAATTTTCCTCAAATTGAAGTTTATAATAAAAATGCTTTATTTAATGTAAACAGAAAAATCTTTGATATTTCTGATAATGATGAATTGATTATTATCGGAAACCCGCCTTATAATGATACAACTTCAATAATAAGAAATGAAATAAAAAGATATCCTATAGAAATTGACTCAGATATAAAAACAAGAGATTTAGGTATGTCTTTTTTGTTATCATATGCAAAACTAAATGCTGAAATAGTATGTGTTTTACATCCTTTATCGTATTTGATTAAAAAATCAAATTTTAATTTACTAAAAAATTTTACTGCAAATTATAAGCTAATTGATGGGGTTATTATAGATAGTGGTACATTTAAAGAAACGTCAAAAGGAATATCATTCCCTATAATTATTGCTTTATATATCAAAGACATAAGGGGAATGGACTATAACTATATATTGAACTATAAATTTACAACCATAGATAAAAAAAGTTTTTCTCTAAATGATTTTGATTTTATATCAAACTATATCGACAAATATCCTATAAAAAATGTAAAGCATAATGATACAGATATTTTATTTTGGACTATGAGAGATATTAATGCTTTAAAAAGAAATAGAACTTTTATGGGTGAATTTGGCTGTAATACCATAATTGTAGATAAAAACAAATTAGATTATTATATATATGTAGATGTATTTAAACAATTCAGTTATTTAATTCCCTATTATTTTGGAAATTTAGAAGTATTTATAAATAATGAATTATTCAACAAATATAAAGATTATTTCATTTATGAGTGTGTAATGAGAAATAATTTTTTAGAAAAACATATATCATTCAATAAAAATATCTCTTTACAAAAGGCAAATGAAGTTATAATAGACTATTTTAAATCTTTGCTTGGGCAACATTATGTTTATTAAAAGAATAGATAAAAAAAACAAATCAATACTTGTTGCAATCCCTTTAACAACAACATCAGGTAAAATTAGAGTTAAAGAAAGAGATAATATTTATGGCTATGGGTTACCCTTTGCAAGCAGAACTAAAAAATTTAATCTAAAAAATTATATTGAATGGCAAATTGGGTATGATATTGAAATTACAAGCGATAAAATTGATTTAACTACTTTAAAAGAAGTTAATTTTGTTGCTTATAATAAAAAGAAAAAAGCTCTCTATGAGCTTAGCGAATATCTTTATCATTTAGCACAATTTGGTATAGTTTCAACAAGCAAATTGAAAGAGCTAAAAAAATTTGTCAAAAACTTAAAAGAAACAGATCTGATCTCAAAACACCCTCATTGTTCAATAAAAAGGACACACCCCAATAATGAAAAAATAAACAATTTAAACTTTGAAATATTAACAATACAATATCCTCAACTTATACACAAATTTAAAAATTACGAAGTCATAGCAGAAATAACCATAAGAGAAAAACAAAAAGCTATCGGGGTTCAACCCATGCTATATTTTTGTTTTCCAATTACTGAATTAAAATCTGACAGCCCATTGATTGGTAGATTTGCAAAGCCAAAAGAAATTGGCTATTTTGAAATAAACAAAAATAATGCATTTGTAATATGTGAAATGATTAAAATATTTGGGATGCTAAGCCCTTCACACCAATATGATACTTTGAAAATTTTAGACGCAATTATAGAAAACTATAATAAATGAATATTTTATAAAAACAATTCTCCCATCACTCTTCAGAGACAAAACGCAAAAGAATTTGTGTTGACAATTTATTGTAATTATAATAGATGAAAATTGACATAAATATATATATTGCACAGAAA
>MWCI01000049.1 GCA_002069965.1 Spirochaetes bacterium ADurb.Bin218
TTCTTTTTTCCCCTCAAATATATTGCGCAATGTGTCCAGAAAAAGGGATTTACCAAATCTCCTTGGGCGGGATAGGAATACGTAATCATAACTTTTGATTATGTCAAATGCTATATCCGTCTTGTCTATGTATATATAGTCATCACTTCTTATTTTTTCAAAGGTCTGTATACCTATTGGTAGCTTCTTCATCTTTTGCCTCTTATAATAACTGCAATTTTACAACATTAAAATAAAACGTCAATTCCAAAAAATTCAAAAATAAGTTTGCAGTTTCAATAAAAGGTAGCAGTAATTATTCCTAAATATAATTTTTAGTGTAAAATCAAAAAACTATTACCCCCGGAGAATGCGGCTGGGGTAATAAAACATTTTTATTTTAAAAGAAGTTAAGGAATAAATAATGAAAAGATAGCAAAAATTAGAAGCTATATGTAATGGGGATTTATCATGTAAAAAATAGGGAATATTTTAATATATGCAGGAAATTAACTATCCTGCATATATTATTTTTTCAGGATAATCAATTATAGTTACCTGAATGGAGAGTTTTTTGAGCCTCATATCCAACAGGGACATGCATATATTTAAAGGGCTGTTGAAGTCCTTTACATAGCCTGCTGTTTTGATCCTTCTCATCAAAGAAATCCTTTACAATCTCCATAAAGTTAATGGAGATCCCGATGTAGGGATGTCTTGTCTTTTCTGTACCAGGATCTTCATAATCTGTATAGCCCCTTGTATAGTAACCAAAATCTATCATTATGTAACGCAAAAACTCCGGAATATCCCATCCAATTGCCTTAAAGCCAGCAAGCTTAAAGTTTATCATATATTTATGACCACTGTAATCCCCTGTTACATGAAATTTTTTTCTACCCTTTGACTCATGCAAAAAATTATCCGTTGGCCAGTATTCCCATGTAAAGCCTATAAACTCATCTGCTACAGGAAAAGCCTCAAGAACAACACCAAGACCTACACCAAGCCAATCAAAGATTAGATCCTGATAGCTAAATCCCCAAGAGCTTGATGTGCCGTCTCCAAACTCTATAAGAAGTCCTATGACAGCAGCTGTTGATGTAGAAAGAATTAAAGCTTCTTTTTTATCTTCCAGTGTGTATTCAAAGAGATTATTAAAACCTCTCATTACTGCATAATGTGCCCACATATGACCTAACTTATCCATACCTCCAGATGGAGTGTTTGCACCAAACCACCCTTCATCACCCCATCTAAATCCTCCCTCTCCCCAGTCCCAGGCCTCTGCACCATAATAATAAACAAGAGCGAAGCTTCCTGCTATAGTCCAGTAGGTTGCCTTTCTTTTAAAATCCCTGTTTTCTGAATATGTTACAGTTGCAGAGTCACTACTATCATTTATAGCATTGTTCTCAAGATTAGCCTCCTGAGCTAAAAGAGGAAAAGAAATCGTTAAGACAAAAAATAAACTTATACATATAGACACAAGTCTTTTCATAAAAACCTCAAAAAATAAAAAATATAGATATACCTCAGGAAAAAAAGAACACAACAGGGACTTAGTATAGAAGTATACTTTCAAGTAAAGACTTTTTTTGAGAAATTTTTTATTTTCCTTTGTTTAATTTGAGCAAAATCTCCTCAACAGCCATGTATTTGTTTTCCCTTGCAAGATCAATAGCGCTTTTGCCATCACTCCTTGTGATCCGAATATTTGCTCCTTTGCTTACAAGGAGCTTCACTACCTCATCATGCCCATTTTCTGCTGCAAATATCAACGCTGTTGAATCACTCTCTCCACGGAGATCGATAAAAGCCCCTTTTGCAAGTAAAAGAGTTACAACATCACAATTGCCATACATAGCAGCTATCATCAAAGGAGTATTATTTTTGCCATCCCTTGCATTAACATTTGCACCATGGTGTAAAAGTGACTTAACCACATCGCTATAGCCATATTTTGCAGCAAGACACAGGGGGGTATTTCCCTCATCATCACGGCTATTTGTGTTACATCCACTTTGTATCAAAAAAAGCGCTATTTCTTTAAAGCCCCTGTTGATTGCCAGAATAAGTGGGGGGACAGGGGAATCGCCCCTGCTATCAGGAGACATCCCCTTTTTAATTAAAGAAGTAACTGCATCCAGATCTCCTTTATCTATAGCTACGATGAGAGGATTTGCACCCTCATAAGAAAAGCTTTTACCTTCTCTTCCATAAGAATCATTTGCAAGGAGAAGGTAAATTATAACCAAAACAAAAGAAAATCTCTTGGTAAATTGCAACTTTTAAATTACCCCGTTACTTAAATATGAATCAATATGTAAAGCAGCCTCCCGCCCCTGATGAATTGCCCACACAACTAAAGAAGCACCTCGGACAGAATCGCCTGCAGAAAATACCCCTTTCTTTGAGGTCATATAGTTATTATCTATAGCGATATTACCTCTATTGTCAAGGGATAAATCAAAATCATAAACAGGGCCATCATATTCAGGATGAACAAATCCCATGGAAAGTAATACAATATCTGCAGGGATAATTTCCTCTGTTCCAGGAATATCACTTGCAATCATATTGCCACTGGGATCCTTTTCCCATTTCACCTTTATTGTCCTTATGCCTTTTAAAATTCCCTTTTCTCCAATAAATTCAAGGGTCTTGATATTCCATAACCTCTCACAACCTTCCTCGTGAGAGCTCGATGTTTTTTTCAATTTAGGCCAAAGAGGCCACGGTTCATCTTCTGTTCTTCTAAGAGGGGGCTCTGGCATTATTTCAATTTGAGTTATGCTCTTTGCTCCCTGTCTATTGGCATTACCAACACAATCAGATCCTGTATCGCCACCTCCTATTACAACAATTCTTTTACCCATTGGAGATATTAAGCTACGCTCTGATATGGACTGGCCACTTATAATTCTATTCTGTTGTTCAAGGTATTCCATAGCAAAATACACTCCCTTGAGCTCTCTCCCATTTATTTTCAAATCCCTTGGGACCCTTGAGCCAATTGCAAGGAGCAGGGCATCAAAATTTTTTATCAACTCATTTGAACTTATATCTTTCCCAACTCTTATGCTGGTCTTAAATTCTATACCTTCTGCCTTTAGAATATCAAGTCTGCGATCTATAATCTTTTTATCAAGTTTAAAGTCTGGAATACCAAATCGCAAATAACCACCTATTGCATCTGCAGCCTCAAAAACAGTTACAAGATGACCTTTTTTATTAAGCAAATCTGCAGCAGCCAAGCCTGCGGGGCCACTTCCAACAATTGCCACCTTTTTCCCTGTTCTAAAGCTGGGAGGCTCTGGCTTTACATATCCAAGCTCAAAGGCTTTTTCTATAACAGAAAGCTCATTTTGTCTTATGGTAACAGGCTCACTATTTATTGACAACACACAGGATGCCTCACATGGTGCTGGGCAAACTCTACCTGTAAACTCCGGAAAATTATTTGTAGACTTTAAGATTCTATAAGCACCATGCCAGTCTCCCTTAAAAATTAAATCCTGCCACTCTGGCATTATGTTACCAATGGGGCAACCCCAATGACAAAAAGGAACTCCACAATCCATACATCGGGAAGCCTGTAAACGCCTCTCTTCATCTGAAAGAAAAATTTCTACCTCGCGATAATCATTTACCCTTTCCTCAACAGGCCTGTAGCCTGCCTCAACCCTCTTTATATTCAAAAAACCCCTTGGATCTCCCATCAGAAACTCTCCTGAATCTGTTCTTCTTCTCTTATAGCCTTAAGCTTTTCATCAATGAGCTTATTTTTAAACTCATTAAGCGCCCTCTTATATTCAAGAGGAAGTACCTTCACAAATTTTGGTAAATAGTCATACCATTTTAAAATAATCTGCTTTGCAATAGAACTATCTGTATAGTGAATATGCTTTTTCAACGTCTCTATTATAAAATCCTGATCATCAAAATCTCTCACAGGAGAAAGCTCAACCATACCCTTATTACAGTAATAATCAAAATCTCCATTGACATCAAGGACATAGGCAATTCCTCCGCTCATACCTGCAGCAAAATTTCTACCAACTTTGCCAAGAACAATAAGCCTCCCTCCTGTCATATACTCTGCACAGTGATCCCCTGTCCCTTCAACAACAGCCACTGCTCCACTGTTTCTAACACAAAATCTCTCACCTGCAACACCATTAACATAAACCTCACCACCTGTTGCTCCATACAAAACAGTATTGCCCACTATAATATTCTCTTCAGATTTAAAAGAAGAACCTGAAGGAGGGACAAGTATCAAACGGCCGCCAGAGAGACCCTTGCCAAAATAATCATTAGCATCTCCTTCTAATCGAAAGGTCACCCCCTTTGTAAGAAAAGCCCCAAAGCTTTGGCCTGCACTTCCATGGAAGGAGCAATGGACAGAATTATCTGGAAGTCCATTTTCACCAAACCTCTTAGAAATTTCGTAAGAGAGCATTGCTCCAACTGAACGGTCCGTATTGGAAATCGGCATATCAACATATATATTTACATTGCTGCCAGAGCTCAAGGCCTGATTTAATCTCTCTATTATCTTTCGATCAAGAACGTGGTGAATCTTATGAGCCTGCTGTGTAACACACCTTGTAGCATTTACTTTCGCCTCTGGAATAGATGCAATAAGTGAGGTTAAATCTATCTTACAAACCTTACTCTTGCTGAGCTTTCGCGGAATAAGGAGATCACTCCTGCCTACAATTTCATCAAAGGTCTTAACTCCAACAGAGGCCATTATCTCTCTGATCTCCTGAGCCATAAACTTAAAGTAGTTTATAATATAATCTGGTTTTCCAGAAAACCTCTTTCTAAGCTCTGGATCCTGAGTTGCAATTCCCACAGGACATGTATTTACATGACACTTCCTCATCATCACACAGCCAAGAACAATTAAAACAGCAGTCCCAAAACCAAACTCCTCTGCACCAAGCATTGCAGCGATGACAACGTCACGTCCTGTTTTGAGCTGACCATCAGTCTGAAGTTTAACTCTTCCCCTGAGATTATTTTTCACAAGCGTCTGATGAGTCTCTGCAAGCCCTATTTCCCATGGAAGCCCTGCATGCTTAATTGAGCTTATTGGACTTGCCCCTGTTCCTCCCTCATAGCCACTTATGAGAATATTATCAGCATGAGCTTTAGCGACCCCTGCAGCAATTGTTCCAACGCCAGACTCAGATACAAGCTTAACACTTATCCTTGCATTGGGATTTGCATTTTTTAAATCAAATATAAGCTGAGCCAGATCCTCAATTGAATATATATCATGATGAGGCGGTGGAGAAATAAGAGTAACCCCTGGTGTTGAGTATCTTGTCCTTGCGATAATCTCATCCACCTTATGGCCTGGAAGCTGACCACCCTCGCCAGGTTTTGCGCCCTGAGCTATCTTTATTTGAATCTCATCAGCATTGGCAAGATAATTGCTTGTAACTCCAAATCTTCCAGAGGCTACCTGCTTTATTGCACTTCTGGCAAGAGTACCATCTGGTCGTGGTAAATATCGCAAAGGATCTTCTCCTCCCTCACCGCTATTGCTCCTACCTTGAATGGAATTCATAGCAATGGCAATAGCCTCATGGGCCTCCTTGCTGATAGAGCCAAAGGACATAGCACCAGTTGTAAGCCTTTTCATTATACCTTCAATGGATTCAACCTCATCAATTGGAATACTCCTTGAGGTGTCAAAATCAAAGAGTCCTCGTATAAAATGAGGTCTTCTATTTTCCTCATCAACTAACTTTGTAAACATTTTGTATCTATAATATTCACCAGTTCTTGTTGCCCACTGAAGGAGATATATTGACTCAGGATTCCATGCATGCTTTTCTCCTCTTTTTCTGTAGGAGTAAATACCTATGGACTCCAGAAGATCCTCTCTCTGTTCACAGGACTTTTTAAACATCTGAACATAGTCATATTCAATATCTAAAATATCAGCTCCAGATATTCTTGTCGTAGTCCCAGTAAAATACTTATCTACAAAATCACTGTTAAGCCCAAGGGCCTCAAAGGTCTGAGCACCTCTGTAGCTCCTGATTGTAGAGATCCCCATCTTTGAATAAACCTTTAAAAGGCCTTTATTAATTGCTTTTATGTAATTAGATTCAAGGGTATTGTAATCTCCATTAAAAGATAGCTTCCCTTCTTTGTACTCTTTAAAAATAGTTGCATAGGCAAGATAGGGGTTTATAGCATCAGCTCCATATCCAATGAGAAGCGCAAAATGCATTACCTCCCTGGCTTCTCCAGTCTCAAGGATAATTGAAGCTTTTGTTCTCCGAGAGGTCTTTATTAAATGATGATGGAGGCCAGAACAAACAAGAAGAGATGGTATGGCTGCAAATTTATCACCAGCCTTTTTATCCGAAAGAACAATAATGCTAAAACCAGAATCTATGGCATCACAGACCTCATCAAAAATTTCTTGAAGCCTTTGCTCCATGGCTCCTTTTTTCTCAGGATTAAAAAGACAATCCACAACCTTTGCCTTAAGATAGGGATTGTTATTTGATATTATCTTTTTAAGCTCACTATTTTTCAACAGAGGGCTAAAGATCTTCATAACATTGCAATATTCAGCTACAGGTTCAAGGAGATTAACTCTTTTACCAAGGAAGCTTGTATTGCTCATTACAAGCTCCTCTCTTATTGAGTCAATAGGAGGATTTGTCACCTGAGCAAAGACCTGTTTGAAGTAATTAAAAAGGTTCTGAGGTAACTCAGAAAAAACAGCCAGAGGAGCATCATTACCCATGGAGCCAACAGGCTCCTGAGCAGTAGTTGCCATGACATTAATAATAGTATCAACATCTTCCTTTGTATAGCCAAAGCATTGTTGCTTTTTCAATAGTGCTTTTTCTGAAATCTCAACAGAGTTATCTTCATCAGGAAAATCTTCAAGCAGGGAGCGTTTTTCTTTAATCCACTTTTCATAGTCTCTTGCAAGAGCTATTTCCTTTTTAACTTCTTCATCTGGAATAATCCTCCCTTCAAAAGTATCAACAAGGAGAAGCTTTCCTGGCATAAGCCTTCCCTTATATAAAATCTCCTCTGCCTTAAAATTTTGAACTCCCACCTCAGAGGCCATAACTATTAAGTTATCCTTTGTAACAACATAACGAGAAGGCCTTAGACCATTTCTATCCAGTGTTCCACCAATAAATCTCCCATCACAAAAAACCATGGAAGCAGGACCATCCCATGGTTCCATCATAACTGCATAATATTCATAAAAATATTTAAGATAATCAGGTATTGGATTCTTATCATTCCATGACTCCGGAATCATTATCATAAGAGCCTGAGGTAAAGACATGCCTGCTGCCACAAGAAATTCCACGACATTATCAAAGGATGCGGAATCGCTTTTTCCTGGCTCAATTACAGGAAGAATTTTCTTTATATCATCACCAAAAGCTGAAGAAGTTAAAATTTCTTCTCTGGCCTGCATCCAGAATCTATTCCCTTTAATAGTGTTGATCTCCCCATTATGAGCAAGAATCCTGAAGGGCTGAGCCAGATCCCATGAAGGAAATGTGTTTGTGCTAAAGCGGGAATGAACAAGTGCAATGGAACTTTCCATTCTATCATCCCTCAGATCTGCAAAATATTGCCTCACCTGGCCTGGCATTAACATGCCCTTATAAACAATTGTCTTTGTTGATAACGAAGGCATGTAAAACATTAAATCTGATTTCAGATCTCTTACTTTTTTTTCTATAATCTTCCTTGCAATATAAAGCCTCAACTCAAGAGCCTTATTTGAGTCCTTGAGTTTTTTAACAAATACCTGCTTTATTGCAGGTTCAGCACTTTTTGCAATATCTCCTAAGACAGAGCTGTCTGTTATAACCTCCCTTTGAGCAAATAAATCAAGGCCTTCCTCTTTTAAGACTTCCCTTATTATCTCTAATATTGTATCAGCCTGATGTTTATCCTTTGATAAAAAGACAAGACCAGTCCCATAGTCTCCCAGAGGTGGCAGAGAGGCTATCTCTTCACTATAAAAATTATGGGGAATCTGAATCATGATGCCAGCGCCATCTCCTGTTTTATTATCAGCTCCCTCAGCCCCTCTGTGGGTCATCCGTTCAAGAACCTCAAGACCTCTCTTGACTATATCATAGGATTTACGGCCCTTTATATTCGCTACAAAGCCTATACCGCAAGAGTCATGTTCAAATTGAGAATCATACAAGCCATGATTTTTTTCTTTTATATAATTCATTAAAACCTCTCCATGAAAATTTTAGAAAAGCCTATTATTGCAATTGGATATCTTTCCTTAATTTAAAGAATTCATAGGGCAATAGCAATCAATTAAAAAAGACTTTCTTTTGTTACAGTTTTGTTAAATATAACATTTATGTAACCGGCCATGTTACAAAAAAGACAAATCACACAATTACCTATTAGCTATAACGTATTATTTACCTTCAGTAATTATTCCTAAATATAATTTTTAGCGCAAAATCAAGAAACTATTATCCCGACGCTGAAGCCTGTAGAGATAATAGAGCATTTTTATTTTAAAAAAAGTTAAGGAATAAATACTGATTTACCTTTTACCTTTTGTTTAAAAAATTTGATAAAAAAACATTGACAAAAAGAACAATGTTCACTCTATAAAACCAGTGTTCATCGAAAATCACGGATTTCCTCATTTAAGATGAGGATAAGTGAAAATTTATTCACCCTGAGGGGATAAGAATGAGTATAATACCACACTACCTGAAGGGAAAAAGGCAATCATGAGAGTATTTTTAATCCTCTTATAATTGCCTTACCACGTGCAGAGGGTGTAAACAAGATAAGCATTTTTAAGTCCCCCCAAGATATAAAAAATGACAATAGCTCATATATATTCCCTCAGGGTGAAATTTCTTATCCACACAAAAAGCTAAAAAAATACTTTACCCTCAAAAAATTTTTATTATATTTAATAATATGAAATCTAAAAATCCATGCCATGACCATTGTGACAAATTAAAACAAGGAAAACTTTATGAGCAAAGATAAGACCCTACCACTTGTTAACAAAGAAAAAATGAATAATATGGAGATTGAATATCTTCACTATCCATCAAATGGTCAGACTTTACTCATGCTCCATGCAACTGGATTTTTACCATGGCTATGGCATCCCATTGCCTCAAGGCTTAATGAAGAATATGGATACAATATATATGCACCCTATCTCTGTGAGCACAGGGATATTGACTCCAAAACAGGGGCATTAAGCTGGAATACCTTAGCAGAGGATCTCATACACTTTTGTAAAAATCTTAAACTAAAGGAAAGCTTTGTTATAGGTCACTCAATGGGTGCAACAATTGCTACATTATGTGCAGGGATGAAGCAGCTTTCTCCAAAAGCTATGGTTTTAATAGAGCCTATATTTTTGCCTCAAGAAACCTATAGTATAAATATAACAGTGGAACAACATCCCCTTGCATCAAAATCCATACGTAGAAAAAGCCACTGGCACTCAAAGGAAGAGGCTATAAACTATCTGAGAAGCAAAAAGCTATTTGAAGAGTGGGATGATGAGATTGTGGATCTCTATGTAAACTATGGGATGAATCACCATGAAGATGGTAGCCTGACACTTAAGTGCTCACCGGAGAGAGAAGCAGCCCTGTTTATGGGAGGAAACGCAAAAAACCCATGGCCATTATTATCCCACCTCCAATGCCCAGTGCTTATAATAGAAGGAGGTATGAGTGAAAATCGAGCCTTTATAGATTTAAAATATGCAGCTTCACTCATACCCAATGGTCACTATAAAATGATAGAAGAAGCGGGACACCTCATACCTATGGAAGAGCCAGAAGAGACCTTGAAAGCAATGGCAGAATTTTTTGAAAGTCTCCACTAAAGACGATTTCACCACTTACCTGTTTCAAGATACTCAGCCATAGAGCGAGCAGCTTTACGGCCTGCGCCCATTGCCTCTATTACAGTTGCTGCTCCTGTCACTATATCTCCTCCTGCAAAAACTCCTTCAACAGAAGTTTTCATACTCTGCTTATCTGCAATAATATTGCCCCATTTATTGCATTGCAAATCAGGTGCACTCTTTTGCAAAATTGGATTGGAGCCATTCCCTATGGCAATAATGGCAACATCTATATCCATGATAAATTCAGAACCCCTCTTTGGAATAGGTCTGGCTCTACCTGATTGATCTGGCTCTCCCAGTTCCATTTTTATACATTCAACTCCGCATAACCTTCCGCTGTTATCGCCAATAAATCGCAAAGGATTTGTAAGGATATCAAAAATTATTCCCTCTTCCTGTGCATGATGAATTTCTTCCTTTCGAGCTGGCATCTCATCAAGAGATCTTCTATAAACAAGATGCACCTCTTTACTCCCAAGCCTTATTGCTGTTCTGGCAGAATCCATTGCAACATTACCTCCACCAAAAACAGCAACTCTTTTGCCTTTAATGACCGGGGTATCATATTCAGGGAAAAGATACCCCTTCATGAGATTGACCCTTGTAAGATATTCATTTGCAGAGTAAACCCCCTGAAGATCCTCACCAGGTATGTTCATAAACGAAGGCAATCCAGCACCTGTTCCTATAAACACAGCATCATATCTTGCTTTTATATCAGAAAGGGATTCTGAAAGTCCAATGACAGTATTTAAAACAAATTCAACTCCCAGTTGTTTCAAACACTCTATTTCATAGCTAACTATTTTTTTGGGCAGGCGAAACTCCGGTATTCCATAAACAAGCACACCTCCTGCCAGATGCAAAGCCTCAAATACTGTAACAGAATAACCCAACTTTGCCAGTTCCCCTGCAACAGTAAGGCCTGCAGGTCCTGAGCCTATTACTGCAACCTTTTTATCTGTTTTTTTATTAGAAGATATCAAAGGTAAATGCAAAACTTCTCTTTCATAATCAGCAACAAATCCCTCAAGCTTACCTATAGCAACTGGCTCCCCTTTTATTCCAAGAAGGCACTTTGACTCACATTGATTTTCCTGAGGGCAAACCCTGCCGCATACAGCTGGCAGAGAATTAGTATCTTTTATAATCTCTATGGCCTTTAAAAAATTCCCATCTGCAACTTCTTTTATAAATTCCGGTATAGAAACATTAACAGGACAACCCTCAACACATAAAGGTTTTTTGCACTGAAGGCATCTCTGGGCTTCTGCTATTGCCATTTCAGGTGAATAGCCCAATGGGACTTCATTAAAATTTTTTACCCTTTCCTCAGGGCTTTGCTCTGGCATTTTATGTCTTGCTGCTTTACTTACCATTAAAGGCCCCCTGTAATTTGCAATTATGCTTATATTGCTCAAAAGATTCCTGCTCTTCCCTTGTATAGGTTTTAAGCCTTTTACCAAGACTATCAAAATCTACCAGATGCCCATCAAACTCAGGACCATCCACACAGGTAAACTTAACCTCTCCGCCAACTATAACTCTACATCCACCACACATCCCTGTGCCATCAATCATAATTGAGTTTAAACTAACAAAGGTTTTTACATTATAGTTTTTAGTAATAAGAGATACTGCCTTCATCATAGCCACAGGGCCAACTGCAACAACCAGATTAATCTTTTCACCTTTCAAAATTCTTTCAAGAGGGACAGTGACAAGAGCCTTTTCTCCTTTAGAGCCATCATCTGTGCATATAAGAGTTTCATCTCCAATTGAAGAAAGCTCATCCTCCAGAATAAGTAAATCAGAGCTCCGAGCACCCAGTATATTTATCACTCTATTGCCTGCCTCCTTCATGGCCATAGCAATAGGATAAAGTGGTGCAATTCCAATACCGCCTCCCACACAAACAACAGAGCCATAATTTTTTATCTCTGTGGGATGACCAAGAGGACCTGCAACTGCAAAGAGATGCTCCCCGCTTTTCATAGAAGATAGCTTTGCTGTTGTAGTTCCTACAATCTGATATATTAAAGTAATAGTTCCATTTTGTTTTGATGAATCTGCAATTGTAAGTGGAAGCCTTTCACCTTTCTCATCTACCATAATCATGACAAATTGCCCTGCTTTTCTGTGATGTGCCACATAAGGAGCCTCCACAACCATACGACCAATAGAGGGCTTTATTATTTCATTAGAAATTATTCTATACATTTATTACCTCAAGCAATTATGATGCCTTGTATGAAGATTATTCAAAGTCTGTTATTTAGTGCAATATAAATTTTGCTGGAAGGGAAGATTTTTTAAAATCACTTTATGCTACCACATTGGCTTAAATATTTTTAAATCAGGAATTACTTTTGCCATATAGTCAAAATCTTTATCATTATGCAGCAATAATACCTCATTTTCAATTGCAGATTCTGCTATCAACAAATCAATAGAACTCCTGACAGTAATGCCAGATTTTCGGCATTTGATGTTAATCAATGCAGCCTTTTCAAAAGAGGCAAGGCCATCTTTTAAATTGTAAAAAGGCAACGTCTCGAGATACTCTTTTAATATTTTAAATTCCTTCAGAGTCCTTGCTCCCTGCAACAATTCCTGATATATAAAATCATTTATTCCATAAGGGATGCCCTCTTGCAAGATCTTCTCCATAACTCTGACGTATGAGTTATCTATACCCTTCAAATAATCAATTAAAACAGAGGTATCGACCAGGATCATTTACCCTCTCTCATCTTCTTGTAATCATAACCATCAGCAAATAAAATCTTGCCTTTTAAATCCCTCAAATTCTTCATCTTCCTGTGGCGGACATATTCACGCAAAGCAGTCTCTATGAGTTCCTTTTTTGTGCGGATTCCACCTGAATACTTAAAAGCCTCTTTCACCAACTCATCATCAAGCACAATATTTGTTCTCATAATACACCTCATAATATGTATAATAATACACATTATAATACACAAATTGTCAAACGATATTAAACATGAATTTATAAAAAATTTACTATAGTTACAAAAAATTTAGTTAAAATGCATAGGGATTAAATTTTTCCGGGAGGAAGATTTGTTGTATGCAGGGATAAACCCTGCATACGGATAGTTTTTTAGATGTAGTCGCATCCTTCGAGGAGTATTTTTTCTGCCTCTTCCTTATAAGCATCCATAACATAAGGAATGCCGCTAATCTTTGCAGCCTCTTCTGTAAGAGACATAAGATCGCTTCTTGAGATTGTATCGATTCTAAAGTTTCTGCTTCCTGCCATAATCTGCTGGAGACCAACTTTAATCTTCTGGCTGAAGGTATAAAGTCCAATTGCACCAAGTGGGAATGACTCAGCGTCTTTTCCATACTTAGCCTTAAGTTCTTCATAGCACACAAAGATCTCTTCCTTTGTAGCCCCATGCTGAGAAACAGTCTTTGGAAGATTGTTCTCTTTGAGCCATTTTTCAACATTCTTTCCAACCATACCTGGAATCATAAGAGCTCTTCCCATACATACAGCCTTAAAGTAAGGAGAACCCATTGCAAGTACCTTAAATATATGATCCTCAGTGGAGAATCCACCGGCCATTGCAAGATCAGGAACCCACATACCCCTTGCAGCCATCTTTTGTGCCATATCATAGGCCATACACTGGAGATAGAAAGTTGGCACTCCCCACTCTTCCATCATTCTCCATGGGCTCATTCCTGTTCCACCACCAGCTCCATCAATTGTAAGGAGATCAATTCTTGCCTCAGATGCCCATCTTAAAGCTGCAGCAAGCTCTTTTTGTGAATAAGCGCCAGTCTTAAGAGTTACTCTCTTTGCTCCGAGAGCTCTAAGCCTTTCAACTTCCTGCAGAAAATCTTCTTTACTTATAAAACCAAGTCTTGAGTGTCTTTCAAATTCCTTAATAGCACCAGCCTTAAATGCAGCCTGAATCTCAGGAATTGTTGGATCTGGAGTTACAATGTAACCTCTTTTTTTAAGTTCAATAGCTCTTTCAAGGTCTCTAACCTTAATTTCACCACCTATACATTTTGCTCCCTGACCCCATTTGAGCTCAACAGTTTCAACGCCCAGCTTATCAATTACATACTCTGCAACTCCAAGATTTGTATCCTCTACGTTCATCTGAACAAGGATATCACCTGCTTCGCCTTTGAACCTTTTAAATGTCTCAACCCTGCGAATCATTTCTGGAGACTTTGTTACTTTTCCATTGGAATCTCTCTCAAGGCCTGGATCAATACCACAAACGTTTTCACCGCATACTACAGATATACCAGATATTGCAGCGCCAATTGCAAAATGCTCCCAGTTTATCCTTGCTATATCAGTTGAACCAAGAGCTCCTGTAAACATTGGAACTTCCATCTTTACTCTATTTTTTGTTCCAAAATAAGTTTCTGTAGACACAAAGGGGAATCTTGCTGTTTCTGGACCAGGATTTAAAAGTCCTTTTGCCCCTGCTGCATATCCCTGAATATTAAGGTGAGAGTAATCAACAGGATACTCCTTGTCTGCTCCCGCAGAAATCTCGCCAAAAGGACCTGGATAAAGAAGCTCTCTTCCTCTCATTGTAGCCTGAAAAATCTCACAATTTCCCTGACAACCGTCAAGGCAACGAGAACAGAGTCCGGACTGAGGAGCTACATTTCTTGAACGATTAGCTGTACGTGTAGCATCGTTTGAATTGGGTCTGGATAAATTTCCCATAAAGACATTATCTCCTTATATAATATATAATTTTTGCTGGTATTAAACACACCCGGCAGGTATAGCAAACAAAAGCCCTTATAAAACATTTTTGTCTATTGTAATTTTTCTCTATAGTTACACTTTTGTAAAAAGTTTACATTTATGTAACATAAGAAACAAAATATCATAAAGGAGATAAAAAAAGTAACAAATTTGTAACTAAACTATTTCATTAAATTCTCCAGCATTAAGCTCCTGGGAAGTGGCACTATATTATTCCTTTTTATAAACTCATCTATTTTTTCAGGTGCCACCACAGCGCTCCCATTTTTCCATATAACATATATCCACTGTGATGGAGTATTGGTAGGCCACCCATCAACTATTGCCCATCCCCTTGCAAGCTCTTCACTGGATAAAATCCTCTCTATTGCAGGACATAATGCAGCTGTATCAGAATCCTTATCTGGGAAATATCCATCATTGCCCCACATATACTTTCTCATATAAAAATGATAGATATTGCCACCTGCCACTACTGTTAAAAAATTATCAGGGACAATAAATCCATTTACCTTAAGATATCCGCTTCTGGCCTCAGATCTTGTTCCTTTATTTGAATATTTGACATAATGTTCTACTACAGGAGAAGCGGCTTTTCCCATAGAATGAGCCCCTATTAAAAATGAAGAAAACAAGAAAGACATTACAAAAATTAAAATCTTCTTCATAGTAACCTCATCTATATTTTATATAAATTTATAAAAAAAGAGAGCTGCTATATAATAGCAACTCTTTAATATATTTACATATAAAACGTAAAATTAAATTAAAACTTATAATCCCCTTGTCTCCCTTGGAGTAAAATTTTCTTCTGTTCCAAAGGGATCCTTAAACTCCTGTGAGGCTTCAAAATTTCTTTTATGGATACCTCTATTTTTTATGTATTTCCCGATTTCAAGATTTATTTTCTCTGGAACAGCAACTCCTGATTTCACCAAATTCTGACGCAACAGCATCTCAGCTTTGTTCGCAAAGGCAATAGAATCGCCAAGTATACGGCTGCACTCCATTGGATTGTGAAATCCCATTGAATTCTCTGCACTTACAAAATTAAGGCGCAACATAGACTGCATATAGCTTTCCTTTGCCTTTTTATAAAGGTCCTCATCAAAGCGAATACCCTTTAATTGATGACCATGAAGTAACTCAAAAAACTTTGCTACTCTTGCATTGGCGTATCCTGCCCTATTAAGCAGAGATGCTGTCTTTTCCTGTGTTGTAAAGAGCTGTTTCTTTAACCAATCTGCTGACTCTGTATGACATTGAGCGCAAGCAACAAAATTCTGTTTTACAGGACTTGTTACATCATGGGTAGATATTTTGTAAGATCCACTTCGCCTATATGGCATGTGGCAATCAGGACATGCAAGACCAGCTCTAAAGTGAACACTTCCACGAGTAAACATCTCAAATTCAGGGTGTCTGATAAAAGGCATATCAAATCCAGTTACAGCTTGTTTCCATTCCAGCCTCTGAAAATCAGATAGGAGATCCTTTATTATCCCCTCAATTGATATATCTCCCCATTTAGCCCCACTCCATGGAAGCATAACATCACCTGCAACCTTTTTATCCTTATCGCGTGGGACAAAATATGTAATATGGCACTGAGCACATGCCAGCATTCTCTGCTCCTGCCTTGTAAAGTCTTCTTTTCCTATGAGCTTAAGGCCTTTCTCAAGATGAGCCTTATTTATCTTAAGCCCCATATCTGAAGGTTTGTGGCAATCTATACATGCAGGCCCTAAATTTCTGATCTTCTCTGGCATCATATTTAGTGCATCTTTAAAAGAAGCTGTAAGATAACTCATGCCCTTTTGCTCTGTAAGAGTTTTATGCATCGGCGATTTACAAGCAAGGCATACCCCACCTGGTTTTGTCCTTGATGGATCAATCTCTATCTGATCTATAACTGCATAATAATGACCCCTTGGCTCATTATACTCAATGCCAAAACCCCATCCATTAAATAACAATGCCAGATATGGCATTTCACTGAGTTTATCATAAATAATTTTATCATCATCCCAGCCTTTTCTATATAAGCTAAGACCAGCTGGCTTTGGCTCCTTTGTCTTGAGCCAGGACTCATACTGAAGTGGAAAAATCTTCCCCCAAACCTCCGGATCAAATTCATTTTCTGCTATAACCCCTGGCTTAAACATCTCTGGCTTGTCGCCCCCACATCCATAAAATAAAACAAACAGTGCGGCAAAGACAAAAATAGATATCTGTATTTTTTTCATAATACCTCCATTTATTTAAGAGACATCTCTATCGCAGAAGGAAACCTGTGAGACACTTTCCTGTGACAGGACCAGCAATCCCTATCTGCAGTATCAATTGATGTAAGCATACCCTCATGGCATCTCTTGCAGTTTTCGCGAAGAACCTTCTTGCCATGAAAAGATATTCCAATATCTTCAGAATAAACACCACTGTGGAAAAGAAGAAGATCCTTCATGCCATCAATCCCCTTCCATATAGTATAATTGATGATGTTATTATTGGGAAGATGGCAATCCACACATTTGATATTCCTGTGAAGCCCTCCCAAAAACCAAGCCTCATACTGCAAATTCATGACATGGCAGGAATTGCAATAATCTGGCTCTGAAGTTTTATAAAAAAAACCAGAAGGCCCCCACATGAAGATAATAAAGATAAAAAACAATACTGCGGCTGCTATTACATATCTTCTCTTCATCAGCCTCTCCATGGTAAATTGAGATATTTTATTTTATACAGATATCTCGTAAAAGTCAAATTATTTTAAAAAAAAATTTTACCACTGATAAAGATTATACCCACCATTAGCATCATTTGTTTCGCTTCAATGAAAACGGGAAAAAAATAGGGTAAAAATAAGTGAGTAAATCCTCCGAAAAATATAATGGAGGATTAAATGAGTAAGAAGAAGAGAAGGCACTTTAGCCCTGAGGAAAAATTTAATATCGTCAAGCAGGTGATTGGCAAAGCAAAGACAGTTACCGAGATAAGTGAAGAATATGGCATTCATCCAAATTTGTATTACCGCTGGCAGGGTGAATTTTTTGAAGCAGCCCTTAACGGTTTTAAAGAAAAATCACAAGGGCGAACAAAGGCAGCAGAGGATCGTGAAAAGATACGAATGGGTTCTGAAATTCAGCGGATGAAGGATGTAATAGCTGAGGTTGTCTCTGAGAATATAGCCTTAAAAAAAAAGAATATGGAATAGCCCCAGGTCGGCATTACCCTGTACTTATTCAGCAGAAGATTATGGCAGCTATTAACCGTGTGATAGAATGGACAGGCTGGAAGCGCACTGAAGTCATGACGTTATTCGGTATCAGCTCAAGTCAGGTCAGCCGTTGGAGAAAGGCGAAACCGGCCCGTCCATTTCTTATTAACCCTTTTCGTATTCTTGATGAAGAAGTGCAGAGAGTTATAGATTACCGTAGAAGCTCAGAAGAAATCAGAAATATGGGATATCGCAAATTAACATGGAAGATGATTGATGAGGGTGTGGCATTTCTCACGGAATCGTCCGTATACCGTATTTTAAGCATGTTTAAGCTGCTTGGGAAGGCTTTTAAAGAAAATGATGGAGCAAAGAAGGAATACGAGAATAAACCGCAGTATGTGCATCATCACTGGCATACAGACATCGCGTATGTAACAATGAGCGGTGTTCATTACTACCTGGTGTTCATGCTTGATGGTTTTTCAAGGTATCTTCTGCATTGGGAGCTCTTGACCGATATGACCGGTTTATCTGTTGAGCTGTTCACTCAAAGAACTATAGACAAGTATCCGGAAGCAAGTCCCATGGTGATTCATGACAACGGCTCACAATTTATCAGTCATGACTTCAAGTGTATATTGTCAGAAAACAATTGCATCGATGTTCCGACACGCAGAAAACATCCTGAGACAAACGGCAAGGCTGAGCGTTTTGTCGGACTTATCAGAACTGAAGCACTACGTCCTAACAGCCCGTCATATTATGGTGAGGGTGTAAAAGTAATTGAAAAATTTGTTGATGAATATAATAACAACAGGTATCATGTCTCCAGAGCCTTGTCTATACCTTCTCTTAATGCCCTGTTCTCCGCTATTGCAACCACTGTTAATACATCCTTACGTGCGTTAACCACTGCTTCCAGTGTTCCCTCTATGCCAAGTCCTTTATCTACTCCTACATCAACAGCCTTTACTGCTCCTTCTCCTATTGAATAAGCTATCAGTGATCCCTTCTCTACTGCCTTTGCTGTATTAACTACTGTATTCTCCGGATGTGCTATAAGATTCACCGTAGCAGTATCCACAGAAAATCCTCCCTGCAGGCCTCCATCCTTTGTGTTGTACTGCGATATGGTTGTGTCTCTGTTAAGTTTGCTGAGATCCGCTTCTCCATCTCTTACTGTTATTGTTCCTTCACCTATTGTGGCAAAGTTTGTCTGCCTGCTGTCGCTGAATCCGTAGTTCCCTCTTACATTGTATGTTACTTTGTTTTTCACAGGATCGTCTCCGGCTTTACTTGAGTTACCTCCGACATTTACACCGCCACCTACATTATACGACCTATCATTGCCCTTTATATTACTGTATTCAAAACTTCCCGTGTCAAGCATTAAATCACCTGTATCTGATGCTATCACCGCCTTTGTCAGCGTTATTTTATCTTCCACGTATATATCTACTGCTCCGCTACATGCAAGCGATGTCTGCTCTGTCAACCATTTGATACTGCTTTTTGATATACTAAGGTTCTCCCCGCCGTTTCCGCTCTTGCCATTTGCCGTTTGTCGTTACTCCGTCATCTGTCTTCTCGCTTGTTCCGCCGCCGCTTATTCCTATTGTAACAGAGCTGCTCTTCTCCACATCCTGCAGAGATTCCACTGTGAGGTTACCACCCACATTAAGCGTCAGGTCATTATCTGCTCTTACTACTCCACCACTTACCGTTGTATCTTCACTGCTCCTTATTGTTATATTATCCGCAGTTAAATATTTATTTGTGTATGTTGTGCTTTCACGGTTCAGGTTGGGTGAGCCCCTGCCGTCTTATAATAAAACAGGACAGGTCAAGCCCTGTCCCTACGGTGTATTCCGGTATTAACCGTTTAATGTATGGGCAGGTCGTGACCTGCCCGCGACCTTTACCCTCAGCAGGGTCGGGCTTTCCGCTTGTATCTCCTGCG
>MWCI01000050.1 GCA_002069965.1 Spirochaetes bacterium ADurb.Bin218
TGATGGTTTTCTTTGTTTTCTCATGGGGCAACTATATGTCACATTAATTGTTTGTAAATTAATTTTTTAAAAAAAAGAGGTGTCTTTTGAGACACCCCTGTTTAAATCAAAGATTATTCAAAAGAGCATTACCAAATTCCAAACAGCCCAAAGCCTTTGCTCCTTCAATTTGAGAGGCAAGGTCTCCTGTGAGTTTACCCTCACCTATAGTTTTGCTAAAACCAGATAGGAGTATGTCAGCGGCCTCTTTCCATCCCAAAAATCGCAACATCATCTCTGCTGATAATATCAGGGATGATGGATTGGCAATATCCCTGCCAGCAATATCTGGGGCTGTCCCATGAGTGGCCTCAAATATAGCATGATTATCTCCAATATTGGCCCCTGGAGCAACTCCAAGACCTCCTACTAAAGCAGCTAAAGCATCAGATATATAATCACCATTTAGATTAGGAGCTGCAATTATATCATAATTTTCAGGTCTTAGTATTATCTCCTGAAACATCGCATCTGCTATTCTATCCTTGATAATTATTTTCCCAGCAGGAGCTATACCACTATATTTCTCCCGTAGCTCCTTTTCTGTAATTGTTACATCTGAAAACTCCTCACGTGCAAGCTCATATCCCCAATCACGAAAAGCTCCTTCTGTAAACTTCATTATGTTGCCTTTATGCATAAGAGTAACAGAGCTACGTTTATTTTCAATAGCATATCTTATTGCACTGCGCACAAGCTGCTTTGTCTTTGCAGGGCTTATGGGCTTTATACCGACACCAGAGGTTTCATCAATAGTTACCTTCATTTCATCTTTCAAAAAGCCAATAACTTTTAAAGCATCCCCTGAACCTGATTTCCACTCTATGCCAGAATAAACATCCTCCATGTTTTCACGGAAGATTACCATATCGACCTTTTGAGGATTTTTAAGAGGGCTTGGCACTCCAGAAAAATACCTCACAGGCCTTATGCAGGAATAGAGTTCAAAAATCTTTCTAAGAGCAACATTTATGCTTCTTATGCCTCCGCCAACTGGTGTTGCAAGAGGCCCTTTGATAGCTATTCTATATTTATCTATAAGGTCAATAGTCTCTTGAGGAAGATAATCTCCTTTAAGCCTATAGGCCTTTTCCCCTGCCAGAGCATCTTGCCATGTAATCTTCCGTGACTGACCATAGGCCCTTTCGACAGATTTATCAACAACCTTAATTGTGACATTGGAAATCTCAGGGCCAATGCCATCGCCTTCAATGTAAATAATAACAGGATTTAATGCAGCCTTTCTAATTTCAGATAAAGTTAAAGTCCCTTCTTTAATCATTTCTTGATCTTAGCCTTTAATACTTCTTCCTTAAAATTTTTAGAAAAGGTAAATTTTGGAACCTTTGTTGCCTTTTTTGCAGGGATTGTAATCTCCTCCCCTGTGATCGGGTTTCTTCCCTTTCGTGCCTTCGTTGCAGGCTTAACTTTTGCATAGACTTTACCCATTTTCCCAACAGGGACTCTTTCACCCTGAAGCACCCCTGATTCGATCATGTCAAAAACTATGTCAAGAATTTCCTTTGCGTCCTTTTTTGAAATGCCTCTGACTTCTGCAAGATATCCAGCCATCGATGTTATGGTATAGCTTTGAGGTAGAGGTATTTTTTTTGAATTTGAAGTTTCTTTTTTTGCCATAATAACCATCCAGAAAAAAATTTAAGTTTTTATAAAAAATGATAGGGCAATCCTTACGATGCTAAACTATCTAAAAAATGAATATAACTATTATTGATTATCTTATGTCAAATGAAATAATTTTACTTGAAAATAAAAATAAATATTGGCAAAATAAACAAAAGAGGTGATTATGAAAAAAATAATACTTGTCTCTACAATTTTACTCTTACTTGGCAAATTTGCCTATTCAGAGTCAAGAAGCGACTCTGCTAAAAAGATGACTATTACAACAGATACTATTATCGGAAAAAAAATAGCTCTTCCTGTGCTTGAAGGCTACTATAAAGATGAAATAACTGAAATTGATCTCAATAGCTACAAAGGCAAATGGATAATTCTATTTTTTTATCCTGCTGATTTTACTTTTGTATGTCCCACAGAGCTAAAGGAGCTTGCTGATTACTATAAAGACTTTGCAGCATCTGACGCAGAAATCTTTTCCATAAGCACAGACTCCCCATATGTTCACAGGGCATGGAAAAAAGACAACTCCCTCCTTAAGGATGTTCGCTTCCCAATGCTCTCTGACAGAGGAGGAGCTTTTAGTAAATATATGGGGGTATATGAAAGTAGACAGGGTATTGCCATAAGGGCTACTTTTATAATTGACCCTGAGGGGTATGTTGTTGCTTCTGAATATTCCCATGAATCAATAGGTAGAAATGCTGGGGAACTCCTTCGCAAATTGGATGCTGCAATAGCAATCCGTAAAGGAGGCGGAGGATATTGCCCTGCTGGATGGGTTCCTGGAAAAGAAATCATTAAGGAGAAGTAATTCTATGAAACACTTGACCTTTATTATCATTTCACTTACACTTTCTCTTTCCCTATGCAGAGGGAAAATCTAAAAACATTTATTATTTCTATGCAGAAAACTGCTCTGCCTGTAAAGAGGCTCAAAGCTTTTATCAAAAACCATCAAACCTTAAAGATGGGGGTTCATGGAATTTCAATGGTTGGACCTTTATTGCATATAGAATTGCTGATGAAAAGAATCAAATTGTCAGAGCCAATATAAACAAACTCAACAAAATGTGCTCTGAGATTAAAACTCGGACAAAAGCTAATAATTTTGTATATTTTAGGCGTGATGTATATGAATTTTATATAAACAAAGGCCTACCTTATTTCAAAAAAGAAGATAAGTATTCCAGAAAGGATGAACCCTTCCCTACTCCTATTTTTGTGATAGGCGATAGAGTGGTGCTTGGGTTTAATCCGGAGCTTATTCAAAGTTCAATGATGCTTGTAAAATAAAATTTAAATTTTAAAAATTTGCATCATATACTTGACAAATTTTACTACTCTGATATTGTTAAATTCAGAGTAGTATTATGACAGAAAAATCAAAATATAACCTCAAGGATATATTTGTCCTTGATAATCTCCGTGAGATTGATGATTTACTCAAACTAAGAGAAAATCCCATCAAGCTTATTGACCTTGGCTATGAATATTTAGACAGGGGGGAGTTTAAAAAAGCCTTTGATGTATTCAAAATTGGTGCAGAAATAGACAAAGAAGATCCAGATATATTAAGCGGTATGGGAATAGCCCTATGCGAAATGGGATTTTTTGATGAGGCAAGAAAAATCCTTGAATATGCCATTGCAGTAAATCCTGATGATGCACTTATTTATGCTAATATGGCTGGGGTTTTGTGGGAACAAGGGGATTACCACAGCGCCATATACTATTACTCAAAATCTTTAGAACTGGATCCTGAAATTGAAGAGATATATTTTAATCTTATAAATCTCTATATGGAAGCTGGTATGCTCTTTATGGCTCTTGCCACATGCAATGAATATATACAGAAATTCCCAGAGGACGAAGAGGCTCTTCTTCTAAGAGATGATATTATATTAAATCTTGGGATTTCTTTTATATAGTTTATATAGACTAATGCAGTTTATTGAGATACCCTTCAGCACTTCTCTGAGATGCAGAGTTTAAAAGCCTTTTGATGTCATCCTCTTTATCGATTTTCCACTGGCCATTTTCCTGTATTAGCTTTAAACTCAAAACAATACCATTGATATTTTCTCGTTTTGGATCTTCAAGCCTTATATCCATAATCACAAAATCATGCTCTTCCTTTTTTCCAATGACTTTGTATGAGCTTGAATCTTCCATAAATTGCAACATTTTAAAAGCAAAAAACTCCTCTTGCGAAAAATACTGCTGATATTTGTAAACAGCATCCATTGTGCCCTTTGTATAAAAAGATGATATGTCAGAGAGATTCTTGCATTTTTTAATCATCTCTGGGATATTTTCAGGGGAGTTTTGAGGGTATTTCTTTCCGCAAGAGAGGCCCAGAACCAAAAGAGCTAAAAAAATCCAGAATAATTTAGAAGTCATAGATCCTCTTTTATATAAAAAATTCTTAATAGAAAAATTTTCTCAAAAGAAAATAATTACTTTCATTAAATCTTGACAATTTATTTCTGGCAATAATAAAAAACAAATATCTTATACTCTTATGGAGAAAAGTGATGAAAAAATTTATATTTCCCCTTTTGCTTTTAACAACTATTATAAACTTATCCTGCACCAGCTATCAATTTTTTTTCAAGGATAAAATCACCATTGATGAGTTGCTTGCAACAAAGGAACAGATAGACACAGCAGAAAATCCAGCTCAGGCTCTTCTGCTGAAAAATGACTTAGCTAATAAAGTTATCGTAATAAACGAACTTCTTGTTAAAGATATAATCCCATCAACAAATGTGGATTACGACTTTTGTATTATATCGGATTATCAATCGGAAAAGGGGGCTATAGAGTTTTATATCTATACAAAAAATCTGAGACGCATATCTCAACTCAAAAAGGGCCAATCCCTTATAACTGTTCAGGGAGAATTTTCCAGATTCTTCTCTATGTTAGACAACTATTATACAAAGATAGAGATTATAAAAGCTGCAATAGCAGTTAAAAATTAAAATTGATTCAATGTTAATTTCTTAATCTTTATATTTATACGAAATAAATGCTCTAATAGCATTTATTACAAAAGCATCTTTAAGAATTATTATTGAAATTGATTTGATATTTTCAAACAGAGCTTATATCTTGAAGTCATATATCAAAAATGGATGGTTCTCTCATGTCTTCCAAAGGTAAAAAATGGTTCCTGGCTATTGTAATTTGCATCCTTTCACTTGTGGCAATAGCTTTTGCTATTCTATATATTACATACTCAGTAGAAAAGATAAAATATGATGCTGAAGTTTTATACCCTATAAAATCAAAAATAATTATCACCAGAACTGAAAATGGAGAACCTCTTATTTCTGCTCAAAACATAGAGGATTTATTCTTTGGGCTTGGATATGTTCATGGTCAGGATAGACTAAATCTCATGGAATACGAAAGAGCTCTTGCTATGGGGACAATTGATGAGTTTGAAAATTTTGAGGATTCACATATAATAACTCAACTGGCCTATATTGCTGGATTCAAAAGAGAAAGCGAAAATATTCTGTCAAAGCTTTCCCCTGATGAGATCGCACTTCTAAAAAAATATACCGAAGGAATAAACCTTATTCGCCAGAAAAGGCACTTAGCTTTAACTACCAAAAAGGAGTGGGAACCAATAGATGTCCTTGCGATCCTTGTTATGAGGGAGTGGGTGGACTCCTTTCTCTCAAACCCTGAAATATATCTACTCTTCAATGAAAGGTTAAGGCCTACCATATACGAAATTTTTAAAGAAAGAGAAAAATTCTTCTTCTTTGAAAATGAAGATATTCAGCATGTATATATTCTTAAAAGGCTTAAAGAGATATTGGAAAGATATTACTGCCAATACAATCAAGGTCTTGCTATTCTTGGAATTACAAAAGATTCCTCTGCCATTGGATTTTCATATATAAGCAGCTATAGCAACTATCCTGGCTGGTATCCACTTAAAGTAAATTTAAATGGAACCAGAATAGAAGGAACTACATGGCATGGGCTCCCCTTTTTCTTCACTTTTAAAAACGATAATTGCTTATTCAGCCATTTTAATCTTAGGGCAGACACACAGGACTTTTACAAGTTCAAAACTCGCCACAACAATGGGACGCTACAATACAGCATCAATGGGCTATGGAAGGATTTTAAGACTCTTCGCATTCCTCTGACATCAAATCCTTCACTTAGCTATATTACAATGGCAAGTGAAAAGGGACCAATATTTAGCGATTTAATTACCTCAGGGAAGGAAACTGAAAATACTCTATCCATAAGCTCAGTTTATCCTGAAGTCAACTACGTCAGGCTTCTACTCACAGCACCTTTTGAACAGGATGGCTCAAAAATCTATAGGAATATTCTTTCCTGTGATGCCTCACTAAAATCATTCATCTTAAAAACCCCAAAGGATTCTATGACAATAATATCTGGTTATGCTCTATCAAAAAATCCAGAAAAAAGCATACTGATCGATGGAAGTAAGGCAGTTAGAGCAAATCCATCAAAAATTACAATAACGCGAACAATAAAGAAATATGGATTAATATCATCATCAATGTATACTGTTGCAGATTCATCTATTGTGTATAAGCCTGAAGTTTTCTCAAATGAAACAGCCTCAAGGTATATGGCAGATCTACTTGATGAATCAGCAAATATAAATGAAGAAACTCTGCAAAATATTCTGGGAAATACATACTCCCCAACAGCAAGTCTTTATCTTCCTTTCTTTAAGAATTCATTATCTTCTAATCCTTTGACATCTGCAAAGATGAGCAGGTTATATTTTAACGACTGGGACATGACAGTAAGACAAAAACTTCAGGCTCCAGTAATATTTTTCACACTCTTGCAGGAATTTATAAAGACCTCCCTTGAGGATAATCTCGATGATGAGATTCAAACAATCCTTGAAAACTCCCCAATGATATATGAAGATTTTTACTATGCAATGAATCAAAATTCACAAATTCTCTTTGACGATAAATCAACTATACCAACAGAAACAAAGGAATTAATATTTGATCGAGCCTTTATAAATACCATGAGGTTACTGAACCGAAGATTTGGGCCTTTGATGGAAAACTGGCAATGGGGAATTTTAAGTCAAAATCATTACAAAATACCTAACGCCACAAGCACTTTCTTTTCAAAATTTTTTAAAATTGAAAACAACCAGACAGCAGGGTATAGTGATACCATATTTAGCACATTCTTTGACAATAATTTTACATCTAACCAGACCACATCGCTTTATGGAATAATAAGCAAGCAATCCTTTAGATATAAAATGAACTATGGATATAGCTCTTCAGTTTTTTCAGACTTTTATTATGGAAAGATTTCCAAAACAGAATCAGAGGCCATAGAAAAATACAGAACAACTATTGAAAATAAATAACACAAAGGGCCGCCCGTAGGCAGCCCTTTGTAGATCTATATAAAATCCTATTTTAATACATTCCTGGCATTCCGCCCATTCCAGCACCTGGCATTGCAGGCTTCTCTTCAGGTTTTTCTGAAATAAGGACTTCAGTTGTGCAGAGCATTCCTGCAACAGAAGCTGCATTTTGAAGAGCAGAACGAACAACCTTAGCAGGGTCAATAATTCCAGCTTCCATCATATCAACCCATGTCAAGGTATAGGCATTGAATCCAACACCTGGTTTTTCATCCTTGGCCTTTTCAACAACAACAGATCCCTCAAGGCCAGCATTATATGCAATTTGCTTCATAGGAGCTTCAATAGCCTTTGCTATGATCTCTGCACCGATTTTTTCATCACCAGAAAGCTTAGCAGCAAGCTCTCTAACAGCCTTCTGAGCATGGAGGAGAGTAAGGCCACCACCTGGAACAATACCCTCTTCTACAGCAGATCTTGTAGCAGAAAGGGCATCCTCAACTCTTGCCTTCTTCTCTTTAAGCTCAACTTCTGTAGCAGCACCAACATTGATTACAGCAACGCCACCAGCAAGTTTAGCCTTTCTTTCCTGGAGTTTTTCTATATCATATTCAGAGCTTGACTCTTCAATCTGTTTTTGAATCTGAGCAATTCTTGCCTGAACTTCTTTCTGAGAACCAGCCCCTTCTATAATTGTTGTATTTTCTTTATCAACAATTATCTTCTTAGCTTTTCCCAGCATATCAAGAGTTGTATTTTCAAGTTTCATTCCAAGCTCTTCAGATATAACCTGTCCTTTTGTAAGGATCGCAATATCCTCAAGCATAGCCTTACGTCTGTCACCAAAGCCAGGAGCCTTAACAGCAACACAGCTTATGGTTTTTCTCAGTGTATTTACAACTATAGTTGCAAGAGCCTCTCCCTCAACCTCTTCTGCTATTATAAGCAATGGTCTTCCAGACTGAGCTACCTTTTCAAGAACAGGGAGGAGATCCTTCATTGTTGAGATCTTTTTGTCATGTATAAGTATGAAGGCATTCTCAAGAACTGCCTGCATTGACTCAGGATCATTGGCCATATATGGAGAGATATAACCTCTATCAAACTGCATACCCTCAACAACATCAAGTGTTGTTTCGATAGATTTAGCCTCTTCTACTGTAATAACGCCATCCTTGCCAACCTTGTCCATAGCGTCAGCAATGAGGTTACCAATTTCCATATCATTGTTAGCAGAAATAGCTGCTACCTGAGCAATTTCTTTCTTATCTTTGATTTCCCTTGCAACTGATGCAATATAGTTTACAGCAGCCTCCACAGCCTTATCTATGCCTCTTTTGAGGTCCATTGGATTAGCACCTGCTGTAACATTCTTGAGGCTTTCTTTATAAATTGCTGCTGCCAGTATAGTAGCAGTTGTTGTACCATCACCTGCAACATCATTTGTTTTGATAGCAACCTCTTTAACCATCTGGGCGCCCATATTTTCAAAAGCGTCCTCAAGCTCAATTTCTCTTGCAACAGTTACACCATCTTTTGTAACTGTTGGTGCCCCAAATTTTTTATCAATTGCGACATTGCGACCCCTTGGTCCAAGTGTCACCTGCACAGCATCTGCAAGCTTGACAACACCATCAAGCACTGCCTTTCTGGCTTCATCACTATACTTCATTATCTTTGCCATTTTTCACCTCTTCCTTTTTAGATTCTTAGTCAATTACAGCAAGCACATCATGTTCGCTAAGAATGAGATATTCTTTATCATCATATTTAAGTTCTGTACCGGCATACTTACCGAAAAGAACCTTATCGCCCACCTTGACTCTCATTGGAACTAAATCCTTGCCGTCAAGTCTGCCTTCACCAACAGCAACGACTTTACCTCTCTGAGGCCTTTCCTTTGCAGTATCCGGTACGTAGAGAGAACCCACTTTGTTAAGATCTTCTTCGATCGGTTCTACTAAAATTCTGTCTCCAATAGGTCTAATAGCCACGTTAGCCTCCTTAAATTTATCAATTATTTTAGAGATTATACACAAATTGAAGAATTGTTAGCACTCAATCCATCGAGTGCTAACAATTCAAATTTACAAAAACCTCTTTATTTTTCAAGTGATTTTTTTAAAAATTTTTCTATTTTTCAAAAAATTTAATCAACAAGGACTAAATTTTCCCTAAAATATTTCCCATTTTCGGAATAATGTTTTGCGCTTGCCTCTATAATCTTAATATCTACCTCTGTCACCTCTCTTACAACCTTTGCAGGACTCCCCATTACTACTGTGCCATCTGGCACAACCATTTTTGATTTTACAAGAGAATTTGCTCCAACTATACAATTTTTACCTATGACAGCATCGTCTAAGATAACAGAATTTATTCCAATGAGTGAATAATCTCCCACAGTGCAGCCATGGAGCATAGCCTTGTGGCCAACTGTCACCCCTCTACCTATTACAAGCTTATTCCATGCCTCTGCATGTAAAACGCAGCCATCCTGGATATTGGACTCATCACCAATTACTATAAGACCCGTATCCCCCCTGAGGACAGCATTAAACCACACAGTAGCTCCATCTCCTATTTCCACATTACCCATAACATGAGCTCCAGGTGCTATATAATGATTTTCACTTTTGAATTTAACTCTTTTATCCTTTAAGTTATACACCATATTCCCCCCTAAGATTATATAAATTTTGATTTTCTAAACACAAATAATTCCTAAAAATACTTTTACTGTAAAGTATAAATTATATAACTCCATCAATGGTCTGACAGTAACAATCATATCCCATCTAAAAAAGTTAAGAGTAATTCTCTTTAATAAGATAGATTCAATTTTGTTCCCTTAATCTTGATAGGGAACAAAATTCCCCAATACTCCCGTGATATTGAAAGTATTATTTATCACATAGAAAATATCCTTAGGAATTTTTACTAAAATAAATTTGAATTTATTGATGCCACTTTATAATTTCAATATCTTAATTTTAAAATTGAAAAAATAAAGAGGTTTTTGTTTATGAAAAGAAAAAACTCATTGAATAAATTAGATATCCTCTCTGAAATTTACATAAAATTTGAAAAAAATAAATTTGTAACAATGGAAGAACTCATAGCAACAACTGGGCTTAGTTCATCTAAAATAAGGCCCTTTGTTGAGGATTTAAAAGAAGATTTACTCATTGTGGAACATCCAGAGGGTTTTCAGATATCAAATAAGGGTATGATCTTTTGCAAAACCCACTGGGCATAACAAAGATCAACTAAACATAAAAAGGAGAATTTTATGCCAATAGAATGGCTCAGCGAAGAAAAATGCAAAAAAATGCTACCAATGCAGACCTATGGTCGCCTTGCCACTGTTGATCCAGAGGGCACACCCTATATCACTCCAATCAACTACGTCTATCTCAATGAGGCGATATATTTTCATACAGGGTTTGATGGTAGAAAAATCCGAAATATTAAACACAAAGCCGATGTATGCTTTGAAATAAGCGCACCTGGCAATCTCTATATTGCTGAAAAAGCCTGTGGATTTACAATGCGATTCTGGTGTATATTAATCTCTGGAAAAGCCGAATTTATCAATGATATTGAAGAGAAAAGACTTGCTCTTAAGGCTCTTATGGATAAATACGCCAGAAGATTTGAATACAGTGACCCGACAGATGAAGATATTTCCCGTGTAAACATAATAAAAATAACCATAGAATCTATGAGTGGTAAACTTTCTATAGATCCGCAAAAGGAATAATTTCTAAAGCAAGATCTGACTCAATCAATTCAGAGATGGGATTTTTTCGTAAATTTTCTCGGTTATAAATAATTCCACAAGATCTGGATCTAACTTGTTAGATCTTGCTTCTTCTCTCAATATGTCTACAACCCTTTCAATAGGAACTGCCCTTTTATAGGGCCTATCCTGAGCTGTAAGTGCATCAAAAATATCTGCTATCGCCATCATCCTGGATTGCAAACTCACAGATTCACGCCCAGCAAGCCCATCAGGATAACCTGTACCATCAAGCTTTTCGTGATGACGCAAAGCTATCTCTGGGATCTTTTTATATTCTGGAGGCCATGGAATCTTACTTACAAACTTATATGTCTCAATAACATGGCTTTCGATTTCCTGACGCTCCTCCTCGTTAAGGCTTCCCCTTTTTATTGATAAATTTTTCTTATCAAGATCCGTAATGACCTCAAAGCGCCTTCCAGATATATCTGTGCATTCAATAGTCTCAATTTCATTCAAAATTCCTCTCAAAACCTCATCTGGCTCAAACTCTGTAACAGTAGGCTCATTTAGCTTGATGATAGTTTCTTTTATCTCTATTATGCGCTTAAGCTTTTCTATCTTTTCTTCATGAATTAGGGTAACAATATTATCAACCGCCTTATTGTAATTTATTCCTTCTCTTATTACCTCCATCTCTTTTGAATAATATAAAAGCTCAATGTAGCGATAGAGATAATCCATACGTAGCTTTAAATTTTCCAGATCCTTAGGATAGAGCTTTTTTGCCTTTTTAAATATATTGAGATCTATATAAACCTTACCAAAATCATGTAAGAGAGCAGCAAACTCCAGTTCTTTGATATCTGTATCTGTAAATTTAAAGGAAGATAGATATCCCGATTGGACATTGTTTATAGCATTGGCCATTTCTTTGCATATTGCAGCGACTCTAAAGGAATGGCCTGAGGTTGCAGGATCCCGTGATTCAATTGCTGTCACAGAGGCCTTTACAAATTCTTCGAATTGTTTCTGTATCTGATTTATGAGCCTGTTATTTTCTATTGCAATGGCTGCCTGACCTGCAATTGCCTCCATGAGGGAATTGTATCGATCATCGAAGGGTACCACATATTTATCAAAATCTGACTGGCTTTCAAGCTTAATTTCATAAGCCTCATTCTCATATTTGCGTACTCCTGTGTGATCCTCTTTGCTATTTATAAGCTGTATAACTCCTATTATTTCATCTAAGTGATTTTTCATCGGCACAACAAGCATTGATCTGCTTATGTAATTATGTTGCCTATCGAAATAGGGATTAAAAGAATATGGCGCAAGGGGATCAATCTTATAGGCATCAGGAATATTAAGAACCTCCCCTGTTACTGCGACATAACCGGAGATTGACTTTGTGTTCATATCCATAACGAATTCTTCCAGTGGTATCTCCTGAGAAAAGGTATGGGAATACTTAAAGCGCAATCTCCTTTTCCCTGAGGGATCCTCCTCAACAAGATAAATACTGCCTCCATCAGCACCTGTGATCTTTTTGCTTAGATAAAGTATAAGTCGAAGAAGCTTATCCATATCCTTTTCGCCAGAGAGAGCTCGACCTATATCAATCAAATCGCTTTGATCTCTCTGGGCATCTACAAGCTTGTTATAATACCAACTTTTTTTCTGTTCTGTCTGAAAATACTTTTCTATTATAGAAAAAGACTTTTTTATGATAAAATTGAGTTTTCTATCTGAAATATCTTTAGTTATATAGTCATTGATATGATAAAGTCTTTCAGAGACAGCTCCTATATCATCCTCATCTCCAACAATCACAAGCTGATAAAAAATTCTTGAGTAATCTATCAAATTCAAGTGCCTTTCAAGCGATTGATATTTTTCCAATGGAATGATAATCACTGCAAAAAGAATTACCTCATCATACTCATTCAGTATATAATCTATGGTTTTCTCAGAATTATCTGTAATGATAAGTTTCTCAGAGTCACTGCAATCAGGATGAAATAATTGGGATAAAGACTCATCCAGGAGAATAGTTTTTTGTATATGTTTTTTTTCCCAGCGCATTAACCCTCTCAATAAAAAAAATAAAAAAGACAGAACTTAACAAATGGAGTTTGCCTATAAATAATGGCAAACTCATTATAAGTTATAATGTAAGTATTTACTGGTAAAATGCAAGAACATTTTAAAATTTATCAGGCATTGCTTTCCAGTAACATGTTTATGTTTTCATCCCCTGGCGGCACCATAGGATAGACATTGTATTCTTTATCCATCTTTATAGAAATAATAAGGGGTCCTTCGGAGTTAAAATAATCCTCTGGAGCAAAGGAAAAGCCATCCCATCTATTGCAGGAAAAACTTTTTATGCCAAAACCTCTTGCAACAGTTTCAAAATCAGCAAAATGATTAAATCTTGATGCAAAATAGTTTTTATTATAAAACAACTCCTGTTGCTGTCGCACAAGTCCATAGCCTCCATTATCAAAGAGAACTATTTTTACATTAAGATTAAGCTCTGCAAGAGTTGCCAGCTCCTGAATATTCATAAGCAAAGAGCCATCACCACTAAAGCATATTACCTCTTTGTCTGGATTAGCATAAGCTGCACCTATAGCAGCAGGGAGTCCAAAGCCCATTGTGCCAAGGCCTCCTGAGGTTAAAAAGGTTCTACCTACAGCAAAGGGATAGGTGCGCGCAACCCACATCTGGTGCTGACCAACATCTGTTGTAATTATAGCACTTACTGGATGAGATGGGAGATATTCCGTAACTGCATCGTATTTTTCTTTCATCTTTTTCACATAATCAAGCCATGGCCTTCTTCTGTTTTCTTTGACCAGTGGAAGCATAAGAGATAGCATCCTTGCTGCATCTCCTTTTATAGAAAGGCGATCTTTCCTTATTTTTTCTGTATCAGAATTTTCTATATCTATATGAATGATATAGCTGTTTCTTCCGAACTTAGAAATTTTTCCTGTTGTTCTATCTCCAAAACGAGCACCTATGCAGATAATGAGATCCGATTCTTCCATGAGAATATTGCTACTGGCATTACCATGCATTCCTATGAGTCCAAGGTAAAGTGGCAAATCTGTTGGATAGCTGCCAAGACCCATGAGTGACACCGCAACAGGGATTCCTGCTTTTTCCGAAAACTGCAGCAATTCATTAAAAGCCCCTGAAGCAACAACGCCACCTCCAGCATAAATAATTGGCCTTTGAGCTTTATTTATCCTGTCAATGGCAACATCTAAATGCTCAGGTATATAATCCATAACCTGACGGTCAAAAACTATATCGCGATACACACCTTCCTGAAGTTGAACATCTTTTGGGACATCAATAACAACCGGGCCTGGCCTGCCAGAGGTTGCTATCTGTAATGCCCTGTGAATTGTATTTTCCAGTTCATCAGCCTTTTTTACAAGAAAGGAATGCTTTGTTATAGAAAATGTAAGGCCATAGGTATCTACCTCCTGAAAGGCCTCTGTGCCAAGTAAAGATGTGGGGACCTGACCTGTTATTGCAATAAGAGGCACTGAATCCATTTTTGCATCAGCTACAGCAGTAAGGAGATTCATAACCCCGGGTCCTGAGGTTGCAAAGACAACGGCAGGAGAGCCTGTTGATCTTGCCATACCTTGGGCAATAAAGCCAGCTCCCTGTTCATGACGAGCTAAAATGTGAGTGATGCCGCTTTTTGCCAGTTTATCGTAGATTGGGAGATTGGATCCTCCGGGAATGCCAACAACTGTATCCACGGAGTGCTTTTTAAGGCTTTTGATGATAATCTCAGCTCCAGAAAGTTTCATAAAGGGCTCCTTTATTATTAAAATTTTTGCAATAAAAAAGCCCCTGAAGGTTTGCACCGACAGGGGCTTTTACAAATAAGATATTATTACAACCCTACGGTGTAAACCTATATGTGCATACAGAGACCACGACCACGCTGACGAGGCTTAAATTAGAAATATATGTGGCCAATCTCTGCATCATGTGAATCTCTCTTTGAAATTTGGAAACCTATCTAAATTAACACTTGCAAGATGTCAAGTTTTTATTTATCCTTTACCTTAAAAAGATTTTGAACTGTATTCATAAAATCTGCAGGAAGAACAACAACCTTGCTTGATTCAGAATTGCTTATCTTCATAAGCCCCTTAACATACTCCTGGCCAAGAAGATAGATAAGAGGATCCCCTCCAGTTGACTTAAGTGCTGATGCTACTGAATTTATAGCGTTTGCTTCTGCCTGAGCAAGTCTTTCCCTTGCCTCTGCATCTCGCAAAGCCGCCTCCTTTCTTGCCTCAGCCTCAAGTATTTGAGCTCTTTTAAATCCCTCTGCCTTTTTTTCTTGAGCCTCTTTCTGAGCCTCAGCCTCAAGAACTGTAGCACGTCTTTCACGTTCAGCCTTCATTTGCAATGACATTGCATGTTGCAATTCCTCTGGTGGAACAATATCCTTTATTTCAACACGAGTGATTTTTGTTCCCCATGAATCAGTTGCATCATCAAGTATATGAAGAAGCTCCATATTGATCTTATCCCTTGAGGAGAGGGACTGATCAAGGGTCATTTTACCCATAATTGAACGCAAAGTAGTAAGAGCAAGATTTGTAATTGCCCATTGAAGATTCTCTATTCCATAATATGCCTTATAGGGATCAAGTATTTTGTAAAAAACGACCCCATCAACCTTTACTGTAGCATTGTCCTCAGTAATAATCCCCTGTGGAGGAAGATCAAGAACCTGCTCTCTTATATCGAGCTTTTTAACGACCCTGGAAAATATTGGGTTAATAAGATTAAGCCCTGGGGTTAGAGTTGTTGCATACTTTCCGAATCTCTCTACAAGCCAATTCTCTGCCTGCGGAACTATTCTTACCCCCTTCACTATTAGAAATAAAACAAGAATGGCAACAGCCAATACAAAAATATTCATATGAGCCTCCTTATAGTTTATGTTTTTATTGTAAAAAAATTAATTCACTTTTTTTACCACAAGCCTTATCCCTGTGGCTTCAATAACCTGAATCTCCTCCTCAGGTTCAATAATCTCTGATGACTCAGCCTTCCACCTCTTTAGTCCATGGTAGCTTTCAAAAAGCTCCACTGTTCCTGGCTTTTTTGGTTCAATCCGATCAACACAAACTCCACTCAATTGGATAAGAGTTGGGTCCCTTTCTGCAAGCTCGCTGGTAAAATACTTCTTTTTAAAATAAGCAAACCACAGAAAGATAAAAAGCAAAGAAGAAGAAAAGAAAAATAGCCACTGAATCTCCTGTTCTTTAATAATCTCAAAAAAAACCAGCAGGGCAGTAAAAATTCCTCCAAGGCCAAACCAAAAAACAATAAATCCTGGAGCTATAATCTCCACTGCCATTAAAACAACACCAAGAGCTAACCACAAAATCGGAGTCATAAATCCCCCTAAATAAAAGCTAAAGAATATCAAAATGTAGATAACAAAAAAACTAAGCTAAGTCAAGATTAAAATTTTATTTAAAGGTTGATCTTTATTTATTATTCTTGACATCTTAGTTTTTTAGATTAAAATCTTAACTTAAGTTTAAATCTCAAGGATTATCTATGGCCTTAAAAAAAGAAGAAATAGATGAGCTGATTAAGAAGCTTCGTGCTAAATATACAGAATATTCCCAGAAGCACAACAAGAAGTGGTTTGATCCCTCTTCATTTGAAGAAAGACTTTCCATGGCAATAAAAAACAAAATGAATCTGGAAGGATTTATTCTTGCAGAGATCTCGAATTTTGAAAAGCTAAAAGAAAAATACGAAAAGAAAAAAAAAGAAAAAGAAAATTCCTTCTCAAAAGAGGTTGAAAAAATTATAGAAGAAAACAATGCAAGAATAAAAAAATATCCTGAAATAATTTTCCATCACAATTGTGACATAGAGTTATCTCATTTTTATGGATCTTTAAACGAGTTCATCTCATACTATTTCCCAATTTTCTGGATTCTGGCAACAGACAATCAATTAAAAAACACAATAAATATTCTTGAAGAGCAGCTATCAAGCTTTGCCCTAAAAAAAGGCGACAAGCATCCAAGACGCATTGAAGATCACATCTTACTCTTAAAGAGACCAGGAGTTAGACCTATAGAAATAGAAAAAGATAAAAACGATTATCTCAAAGAGGGAGGGTTCCTCCTCCACGATATTATAGATCTCTGTGATTCAATGATTGAGATGAAAAACGAAGAATGGAATTATCCTATTCAATTTAGAAAACTGTTCATCGAAGAAGAAAGACGAAAAAAAATTACAGACAATTTTAAAGCTATGACAGGATATGGTGCCATACTCAAGGTCAAAGAACAAGTTTCTTCCATAATTGAAGATTTTAGATTGAAGGCTTTTAAAAGAAATAATTAAATTTTTTTGATACACAGAAGAGTTATATCATCATGCTGTGGTCTATATCCATTAAACTCATAGAAGTCCCCAAGGCAGTGATGTAAAATCTCATTGGCACCGTAATTTTTAGAAGTCCTTATGCCTTCCACAACTCGCTCAATGCCAAACATCTCCTTCTCATCGATAGAATGTTCTTCTGTAAGTCCATCGGTATACAAAAAAATAAAATCCCCTTCATTGAATTTTATAATCTCTTCTTTATAAATCTCACCATGGAACAAACCTATAGCTGGATTGTTATTTTTCAATATCTCAATTTTTGCACTTTTAGAATTATATAAAATAGCCTCAGGATGAGCTGCTGATAGAAATATTATCTGACCTGAATCTAAGTATATCTGAATTATCTGAGCAGTACAATAGTACCTGTATTCTGATAACTCTGAGTATATTGCATTATTCACCTCTGCTGCAATTTCTGAGGGTTTTTTGCCTGATACAGATTTTTCTCTAAAAAGGGTTCTTATTTGATTACCAACAAAGGAAGAAGCTATTCCATGTCCAGAAACATCGCAAAGAACAACCTGATAAACATCCTCTTCAATAAAAAAACCATCAAAAAAATCACCTGATAAATCCTGAGCTGGCATAAAAGAAAAAGCAATATCATACCCCAGAATATTGCCAAAATCAGGAAGCTTTGAAACCTCAAGCTTTCTAATTATGCTTATTTCTTTTTTATAGGCCTCATTAAGATTATGCAAATCCCTTTGATAAGAGAGATTGCCATTTATTAAATTGATATAATCAACATATAGAGATATAAGTTCCTTATCACTATGGTTGAATGGTGATGAGCTTTCCATTAGTATATATCCATAAATGCTGTTACGAAATTTAATTCCACATAAACAACAAAAAACATCGTCATATTTCTTTCCCTTAAAAAACTTAGTTAAGGAATCGTTACCCCTAAATAAATAGTGCTGATTCATTAACTCCTTAAATTCTATCGGGGAAAATCCTTTTTTAAGGACTTTTTGAAATACACCTAAAGGAACATCCTCTTTTACTTTAACAAGCTCCACATAAGATGCATCTATTATACTCGAAAGCTCTTCCGATGAGAAAAAAATATCATCCACATTTGTTCTGGAAAGATTTTTCTGAATAAAATAGCTCAATTTAAATAGCTGGACATTTTGATCTAATTGTTTTTGATATGCATTAAAGAGATTATCTCTAACTTTTTTAATATTATCAAAAATCTTCAATTTTGAATACAACTCAAAGGGCAAAAAGGGCTTACGCACATAATCATCTGCACCAGATTTATATGCAAGCTCAATGGTCTCATTATCTGTTCTTGAGGTCATTATTACAAAAAAAGAATTTTTAAAATCACTTGTCTGCTTGACCTTGCGGCAAAGATCAATACCGTTTCCATCTGGAAGATGAACATCAAGGAGAAATAAATCCGGACGAACAGAAGGCAGGGCTTCATAGAATTCATGAACTGTAGAAGCAAAAAAAATAAAGCATCCAGGCAAGCTTTCTTTCACATATTGCCTCACAACAGGATCATCATCAAGAACCATTATTTTAAGCGTAACTGTATCTTCTGAAAAAGACATGAATACCTGCAAAAATAAAAATTCTGGCTCAATCTTTTATAATTTACAAAGCTATTATTGTAAAGACAAATATATTTTTTAATTTTTAAACTCCCAGAGGTTCAAAAAATCAAATATATTCCACTAATTATCCCAGCCCCTTCAGTGGCGGGGATAATAGAGTATTTTTATTTTAAAAGAAGTTAAGTAATAAATACTGAATATATTTGACATTTTACATTATATCAATATACTGTCAGAGTTTCAACTAAAATATATAAGGATAAAATTAACAATGAAAAATCTTTTTTCACTTATAACTATAGTCTCTCTTTTTATTGGCTGTGCAACAACAGACATCGCCACAAAAAAAGATATCACTGTTAAAGATGAGGCATTTGCATCAGCAGAGTCATCAGAGACTCTATTTAGCAAAGGAATATTCTATAAAAATCTTGCTGCAAACTCAACCAACACCGAAGAGAAAAATAAAAACATAGACCTTGCGATGGAAAATTTTAATGCAGCTTTAAAAGACTCCTCTTCCAAGGAAAGAATATACCTCCATATAGCAGAGCTCTTTTACATGAAAGGTGAAATAAACAAGTCAGAGGAATACTGCTTACTATCAATCAAAGAAAACAATACATTCTTTCCTCCTTATAGCAGGCTTTACTCAATTTATATGGGTACAAAAAAACTTTCAAAAGCAACTGAGATACTCTCTAAGTATCTTGAGATAGTCCCTGATGATCAAACAGCCCTTTATATGATGGGAATCCATTATTACAAATATCTCAATGATAAAGAAAAATCAATTAGTTGCTTTGAAAAAATAATATCTATCTCAAAAAAACTGGAAGTGCAGCCCTATTACATGGAAAACTCATTTTATAATATAGGATATATACTCTATGAAAAGGGTGAATTCAAAAAAAGCTTTTTCAATTTTCTAAAGGCACGTGATATAAACGAAAGCAATACAAGTACT